>JAEZBZ010000002.1 GCA_023412745.1 Pseudomonadota bacterium
CGAGTGCCTTCTGCTTGTCCATAGTGTCCCCTTCGACGATGCGGAGATGCGGCGTTTGCATTTGGCTCACCCTATGGCAGGAGCTTTGGAACAGCAATTCACCACATTTGTACCTATTTTGTTCTCAATTGTCGAGCATCGAGCAAATGACTGATGTGGAAATCGAAATCGGCCTTGTTTCTCCGTATGTTCTCGCCCACGATACGGCGCTTCCGGACGATCGGCGCGCGATGAGCCGATCCCGAATCAAGCTCCGGTCATTGCGTACGTCGTGGCGGAGCGGCCCTCAGCGGGCCAGCTCCTCCTTCACCTTCGCAGCCAGCTGGGCCAGCGAGAACGGCTTCTGCAGGAAGGCGAACGTGGCATCCGGATCAAGCGAGTTCTTGAACGCGTCGTCCGGGTAGCCGGACATAAACACGATTTTCATGTCCGGATTGGACTGGCGCATCGTTTTATACATCGTCGGCCCGTCCATC
Source organism: Pseudomonadota bacterium (assembly GCA_023412745.1). Classification (GTDB taxonomy): domain Bacteria; phylum Pseudomonadota; class Alphaproteobacteria; order Rhizobiales; family Hyphomicrobiaceae; genus ZC4RG25. The sequence continues at coordinate 477 of JAEZBZ010000002.1, forward strand.
TCCGGCATGATCACGTCGCTGACGACGAGATCAACCGGCTTGTCGCTTCCCTCCATCACCTCAAGCGCTTCCTGGCCGGTCGAGGCCTGCAGCACTTCATAACCCTGGCGTTTCAGGGCTTCGACGGCGAAGCTGCGCACGGCATCCTCGTCTTCGACCAGCAGGACACGGCCAGCGCCGGTCAGATCACGATGGCGCTGCTCTTTCTTCGCCGCCTTCACCGTTGCGGCTTCCGCCTCGGCTTCGGCATCAACGTGATGGCGCGGCAGGAAGATGCGGAACGTCGTGCCTTTGCCAACTTCGCTTTCCACAAACACATAGCCGCCGGTCTGCTTTACAATGCCGTAGACGCTCGCCAGTCCGAGGCCGGTGCCCTTGCCGACGCTCTTGGTCGTGAAGAAAGGTTCGAAGATCTTGGCCTGCACCTCGGCGGACATCCCGTGGCCGGTATCCTCGACCTCGATCATCACGTACTCGCCGACCGGCAGTTCCTGCAGGTCGAGCTTCTGGCTGTCGCGCTCGGAGATATTGCGCGTGCGGATGGTGAGCTGGCCGCCATCCGGCATGGCGTGACCTGCGTTCACCGCCAGATTAACGACGACGGAGCCGAGCTGGCCACGATCGGCCTTGACGTACCATAGATCGCGACCCGGCAGAATCTTCAGCTCGATCTTCTCGCCCAGCAGGCGGTTCAGCATCATCGAGGTGTCGGTCAGCGTTTCGCTGAGCTCCAGCACTTCCGGCTGCAGCGTCTGGCGCCGCGAGAAGGCGAGGAGCTGACTGACGAGTTCCGCGGCGCGGTTGGCGCTCGAGCGGATGTTGATGATGTTCTGGTAGGCAGGATCGACCGGCCGGTGCGTCTGCAGCAGCAGATCGGAGAAGCCGATGATCGCCGTCAGCACGTTGTTGAAGTCGTGGGCAATGCCGCCCGCCAGCTTGCCGACGGCTTCCATCTTCTGGCTTTGCGCGAACTGCACTTCAAGCGCCTTCAATTCCGTGGCGTCGATCACGTACAGCACCGCCGCCTCAGCGCCGGAGGCGCGCGTCACCGTGCTGAAGAAGACGCGACGCGTAAACTCGCCCGCCTCACCCACCGTGATCTCGAGCGGCTGGATGTTGGCCTTGCCGGCCAGCGCATCATTCAGCGCGGACTGAAGCGCGAGACGCTTTTCGGCGTCGGCGCCGCGAGTGAGCAGTTCGATCGCCTTTTCGGCCTGGCCGGCTTTGCCGTCGAGCATCAGCCGCGCGAATGCCGTGTTAGCGCTGGCAATCTTGCCCTCGGCGTTGACGGTGGCGATGCCAAACGGCGCCGACTGGAAGAACCGGGCGAAACGAACCTCGGCTGGGCGCGAGGCTCCCGCCGCGTCATCCTCGACGGCACGTTCCAGCACGATGGCGGAGAAGCCTTCGGTTTTGCCCGCTTCAACGCGGCGCGGCACAATGATCAGGCTGGCTGGCCAGCTGCGGCCATCCTCACGGACCAGATCGAGGTCGATACGGCGCGCGGCGTCACCCGGCTCGCGCGACAGCGCACGCAGCAGCACCGCGCCGTCGCCGGAGACGATGTCGGTCAACTTCAGGCCGCGGACCAGTGATCCAGGGCTCAGACCCAGCCAGTGCGCCAGCGTATCATTGCAGAACTGGATGCCGGCGTTCTCGTCGGCCACCATCAGCCCGATCGGCGTCGCCTCATAGTGGGCGAGCGTGGCTTCGAGCGAGCGCTGCGTTTCCACTTCGCGGCGGCGTTCATCGGTGATGTCCGTGATCCGCCACAGAATGACCGGTCCGTCTTCCTGCGCGGTCGCCGGCATCGACAGGGGCACAACGCCGAGACGATACCAGCGCGAATGACGCTGACCGGCGGTGACGGTACGCAGCCGCACTTCCTCAGTGCGCGGTTCGCCGCGCGCGGCGGCGCGTGTCAGGCGGAACAGCGCCTCGCCGGCTTGCGGCTCCCCGGCAAACAGCGCTTCGAGCGCACTGACATGGGCGAGCTTGGCCGGCGCGACCAATGCGTCAAAAGCCGGGTTGGCGAACAGCCGGCGGCCTTCCAGAGTCGTGATGCACAGTCCGTCGCTGAAACCCTGGGCGAGCGCCGCGACGACTTCACCATCGGTGCGGCGCTCCGCGATGCGGATATGGCCAGCCGCGAGGCCGAACAAGAAAAAGACACCAACAGTGGCGAGAAACGCCATCAGCGTCAGCATCAACGGTTCGCGGGTATCAAACGAGAGAAGAGCCAGAACGGCTAGCGTGCCGGCAAGCACGACGGAAGCGAGCGCGACTACGCCGCCGCCACCTTGTCCAGGCACCAGCGGATTGCCAGCGGCAATCGATGCCTGTTGCGCCTTGCTCTCCCGCATAGCGGGGGAAATTAGCTGATTCTGGGGACAGTGGACGCTCGTAGCCATTACTAGGAGACTCTTACTCACAACTCTTCCACACCCGTTGCGCAGCCTCGAATCGCGGTGAGGCTGTGATGCCGCCGGGCTTACGATAGCCTCGGCTCTCTCAAGATTTCGGTCATCTCGGTAAAAATTACGTTTCCGAACGTCCAATCTCGCACATGGCATGCACAGATTTGCGCACGCAGGGCGCGAATGTCGCCCCTCGCACGGGTTAATCTGGACGGAAAAGCGCGCTATAGGTGCGACGGGTGTTCGATAATGAGTTGAGTCGGGCGGCTGTCGGCGACGGGATGCCTTCCCGCTGCCACATGACAGGTGCACCCCTCACAGCACGGGTGATCAAGAGGGCGCGGGCATTGTCCGCGTGAGGCGATCATGGAAATTTTGTCCTGGCTCATCTTTGTAATTTTCATCGCTGCACTGCTCATTGCAGGCGGACTTTTGCTGCGCGGGTATTTGAATACCGGCACGCCCAAGGGCGCGCTGAAGGATGCGTTGTCGGGCAATTTCTTCGGCCCGCGTGCTCCCAAACGGCTTGAAGTTACCGATCAGGCCAACGTCGACGGACGCCGCAAGCTGCTTTTGATCCGCCGCGATGGCATCGAACATCTGATCATGACGGGCGGCCCGGTCGACGTCGTGATCGAGACCGGCATCAGCCCGCCGGCCACGGCCGTTGCCGATCAGATTGGCAACGGATCATCGGAAGCAACGACGGCGATCTATCAGCGCGCGCCACGGCCTGTGCCAACCGCAGTCGGGGAATCATCCTGAAATCCTGAGCGCCTGAAATCTTGATCGAATGAGTTGCCGCCCAGGTCAGAAGCCTCCTGGTGCCGGCTTGCGGCCAGCATGGTGATGTCCGTGCCGCCAACTGACGATAGCACCGGCACTGATCGCCGGCGCATCCAGACGGAGGGACAATGTTGTCGAGTTTCCCGCGATTGACGCGTCTTGCAGTCGTCGCATTCACGGCCGTCGTCCTTGCCCTGCCGCTGTCTCAGACGGCACCCGCCCAACAACCGGCC
>JAEZBZ010000129.1 GCA_023412745.1 Pseudomonadota bacterium
GGTTGTACGAGGGCGGCGCTGGACGGCTCTGATCATTGGCTTCGTCGGGGCGCTGATCATTTTGCGGCCTGGCGGTTCTGAGTTCGGCATAGGGCAGATGCTGGCGCTGTTCTCGGCGCTGACGGCAGGTATCGTCGGGCCGCTGCTGAAGCAGATGACGGCATCGGATGACGCCGACAAGATCGTATTCATAAGCAACCTTTGGCTGGCGCCAGTCTCATTGATCCCGGCGCTGTTCGTGTGGCAGTGGCCGCCGCTGTTTCTGTGGCCGGCGCTGTTCGCCATGGGACTAGCGGCGGTGGTTGGCCACGTGGCGCTGATGCGCGGCTTTGCCTCGACGGACGCGTCGCTGGTGTTCACGTTCGAGTTCTCGCGGCTGCCGTTCGCGGTCGCCATCGGCTACTTCATGTTCGGCGAGACGACAGATATCTGGACTTGGGTCGGCGCGCTGATCATCTTCGCCTCGGCGACCTACATCACCCGGCGCGAGGCGCAATTGGTCAAGGCCGGGCGGATCCGCGACGTGACGGACCCGCTGTGCATGACGCCGGTCAAGCTGAGGTTCTGAGCCCCGCGCCGAAAGTCTCACACGCGGATGACCTTGCCCGGGTTCATGATGTTGAGCGGATCGAAGGCGCGCTTCAGCGTGCGCATCATGTCGAGCTCGGTTGCGCTCTTGAGGCGTTCATTCTCATCCAGTCGCATGCGGCCAATGCCGTGCTCGGCGCTGATCGAGCCGCCGTGCTTGATCACCAGATCGTGCACGATGGAGTTGATAGTCGGCTTTTCGGCGCGGAACTGCTCCACACTCCACCCTTTTGGGCGCACCGGGTTGTAATGCAGGTTGCCATCGCCGACGTGGCCGAACGAGCAATGCCGGATGCCGGGATAGATGGCTTCCAGCGCCGCGTCGGCTTCCTCCAGGAACTGCGGAATGCGCGACACCGGCACGGAGATATCGTGGCCGAGGCCGCCGCCGACAGCCTTCTGGGCTTCCGACAGCTCTTCGCGCATCTTCCAGAAGCGCTGCGCTTGGGCGCCAGATGAGGCGATCACCGCATCTGTCACCAGCTCGGCCTCGAAGGCCGCGGCAAGGGCTTCGGAGAAGGGTTCGGCCAGGCTGCCCGGCGCACCCTGGCCGCCGATCTCGACCAGCACATACCAGGGGTGCGGTTCAGAAAACAGGTCTTCGTTGCCGGGCACGCCTTCCAGCAGCATGTCAATGATCGAGCGGCCCATCAGCTCGAACGCCGTTACCTGTTCGCCGAAGCGGGCGCGCATGTGCGCCAGCAGCGAGACCGCCTGCTCCGGGCTCTGCAGGGCCAGCCACGCTGTCTCGACTGCGGTGGGGCGCGGGAACAGCTTCAGAACGGCCGCCGTGATGATGCCGAGCGTGCCTTCCGACGCGATGAATAGATGCTTGAGGTCGAAGCCGGTGTTGTCCTTGCGCAGGCCGCGCAGGCCATCCCAGACGCGCCCGTCCGGCAGCACGACTTCGAGGCCGAGCACGAGATTGCGCGTATTGCCATAGCGCAGCACCTGCGTGCCGCCGGCGTTGGTGGCGATGTTGCCGCCGATTTGGCAGGAGCCTTCGGCACCCAGGCTCAGCGGAAACAGGCGATCATTGTCAGCCGCCAGACGCTGGATCTCGGCCAATACAACGCCGGCTTCCACCGTGACGGTGTCATTCATAACGTCGACCTCACGCACCTTGCGCATGCGGCTGGTCGACACGATGACCTCGCTCATGTCGTCGTGCGGCTGGCTCGCGCCCGTCAGGCCGGTGTTTCCGCCCTGCGGAACGATCGGCGTTCTGGTTTCAGCACAGATGGCGACGATCGCCGCGACTTCGGCGGTGTTTGCGGGCCGCAATACGATCGGCACCGCGCCCTGCCAGCCGTCGCGCCACGCTACGCAATACGGTGCCATGTCGGTCGGATCGTCGATCACGCCCTCGGGGCCGACCACCGCTTTGAGCCTGGCGATCACGTCGGCTGAAACTGGCTGCGAATGGAATATTGGAGATGTCATTGAAAAGCCTCAAGCGTGGCGCGCTGCGAGCGCGGCGGACCTTACCACCTGTCCGCCATGACGCAATGTGGTCGGCGGAAAGATGCGCCGGATCGACGGGCGGCACGGCGCGCTTTTACAGGGGCCCGACGCCGCTCAGCGAGACGAGGAAGAAGCTGGCCCCGATCAGCATCACCAGCGCCGACCCGCCGATGCCCGCCGCCATCTGCACGCGGCTGGCCCACACGCTATCCGCGCCACCGCCGATGCGGGCTGCCAGCTCGCGCGATCCGACAGCCAGCGCCGCCAGGGCGGATACCGTGATGGCCGTTCCGATCGCCATGGCGAAGGTGGCGAAAATTCCGGCCCAGAAGATGCCCATGCCGAGCGCGAAGATCAGCACGCCGAGGGCGCCGGTGCACGGACGAATGCCGATGGAGAACGCCAGCGCCCAGGCCTTGGACCACGACCATTGACCTTGCAGTTGTTCCGGCGTCGCCATGTGCGTGTGCCCGCAGCATGAGCCGTCAGCGGCGTGTTCGTGATCGTGCGGCGCGTGATGGTGATGGTCGTGGGGGTGGCCATGGCCGTGATGATCATGGGCGTGGCTGTGCGCATGGCTGTGAGCATGCGCAGCGGCGGCTGGCGTCGGCCGCATGGCTTTGCGGATCTGCCCAACTAGAAGCCAGGCCCCCAGCAGCGCGATCAAACCCCAGCTCGCCGTTTCCAGCCAGCCTTCGGTGGCCCGCACCTGCAGGCTGGTAGCCTTGAGGGCGATTGCGAGGACTCCGACGATCACGATGGCGGAGATGGCTTGTACGAATGCGGCCATGAACGATAGCAGGATGCCGCGCCGCACAGTTTTCTCGTTTGCCAGCGCGTAGGAGGAAATCACGAACTTCCCGTGACCGGGGCCGACGGCGTGCAGCACGCCGTAGAGGAAACTGATCAGGGCGAGGACGGCGGCCGATGACGCCAGGTTGCCGTCCTTGATCTGGCGGACGGCCGTGGTCATGCCGTTGGTCAGTTCGCGCTGGCCTTCGAGAACCCATTGCCAGACGCCGCCGAACATCCCGCCGCTTGATTGTGCGAGTGCCGGTTCAGCCGCGGCGAAAAGCGCGAGGACGAGCAGAGCAAGAAGAGGCACCGCGCCGCGCATCATTTGGTGCATGAGACTGTCACGGTTCGGGGCTGGCCGACATTGAAGGTGAAGCCGGCGTCCGTTTCATTCGCGGCATCGGCGAGCGATTGCGATTTCGGCTGGGGTGACGGCGCCTGCTCAGCGACGGCAGGCTCGAACGTGGCTTTGCAACCCTGTGGCGCACCGTCGGAAAGCCGGATTGGCTCATCCTTGGCGAGATCGAACCAGATGAAGAAGCTGGCGTCGTAAGTCACGAAATTGAAGCCTGCGGCTTCCGCAAGTACGGGTTTTTGCAACGGCAGCGTGAATTCCAGGGCGAGGACCTTTGGCTTTTCCTCGGCCGCTGCGCCGGTCAGAGATTGCGTCAGGTTGCTCCAAAACCCGCCGCTCTGCTTCGGCTCTGCGGGTGGCGCGTCGCCACCGAGACTCGGTTGCGAAGCGCCCTCAGTGAGTTCCATGAAATAGTCGGCCGGTTCGTCGACCTCGAGCTGCTGGTCGCCCAACCTGGCCACCGTGAAGTAGCCGAACTGCTTCAGTCCTTCGATATTGACCTTGGTGAGCTCGTCCAATTCCTGGCGGTCGTAGGTCCCATCACCGTTGGTATCGAGGCCTTGGATAGCCATTGATGAGTAGAACTCGTCGAAGGTCCAGCGCTGCCGCAAGCCGGTGACCGTCCCGGTGTCGTAGACGACGGTGGTTTGCACGCTGACCCAGATATGCGGATGCGCTTGCGCCTGTCCCAGGGCCGCGATCGTGGTGGCTGCGATGGCGCCCATCGTTATGCCGTAAGCGCGCAGGGCGATCATTGTGGTCTCCGCCAGCAGGTCCGAACCTCACTCCAGGAGCGAGTCAGTTCAATAATATAGCGACAATGCGGCACCAACACCCGAATGCGTGTGCGAGTTGCCGCAAGGGCGATCACGATCGCGAAATGGGGACGGCCAAGTCCCGACGATCAGACTGAATGGCGAATCTATCCTATTTCCGGCTGCTAGGCGTTTGACTGGCTTAGTTGATACGTTATAACATTTAGATAGTGCGTGACCGAAGCGCCATTTGAATTGCCGCTTATGGACGGGAGAATCTGCCGATGCTGTTCAATAACTGCTCGCGAAGTGCCGCGCTGGCCCTGGTTCTCGGGGTGTCAGCTTCGGGGAACGCGCTGGCCGATGTGAACGTGGTGGTTTCGAGCAAGCCCATCCATGCCCTCGTTGCCAGCGTGATGAACGGGGTCGGGACGGCGGACGTTCTGGTGAGCGGCACTGCCTCGCCCCATTCCTACGCCATGAAGCCATCCGACGCGAAAAAGGCCAACACGGCCGACGTGTTCTTCCGTGTCTCGGAATCGCTTGAGCCGTTCACCGGCAAGCTGGTGTCGTCGCTGCCAAAGTCGGTGAAGGTCATCAGTCTGAGCGAGGCGCCGGGGGTGACGCTGCTTCAACGGCGCAGCGGCGGGGCCTTCGAGGACCACGATGACCATGGTCGCGATCATGGCCATAAGCACGGTAAGAAGGCCAAAAATGAGCACGATCACGATCACGACCATGATCATGACGAGGACGATCCGCACGTTTGGCTCGATCCGGAGAATGCTAAAGCCATGGTCCGCCATATCGCGGCGGTGCTGGCTGAGGCCGCACCCGACAAGGCCGCGCAGATCAAAGCCAATGCGGGCGCCGAGATCGGTCGCCTCGATGCGCTCGATACAGAGCTGGAGCAGCAACTCAAGCCATTGGCGGACAAGCCGTTTGTCGTCTACCACGACGCCTATCAGTACCTGGAGAAGCGCTATGGGTTGCAGGCCGTTGGCTCGCTGACCGTCAATCCTGACGTGGCGCCGAGCGGCCGACGTTTGCGCGATCTGCGACGCAAGATCACCGAGACCAAGGCCGAATGTGTGTTTGCCGAACCGCAGTTCGAGGCGCGCATCACCAACCTGATCGCCGACGGCACGAAAGCGCGGACCGGCACGCTCGATCCGGAAGGTACGAGCCTGAAGCCAGGACCGGACCTTTACCACACATTGATGCGCAATCTGGCCGAAGGGCTGAAAGGCTGTCTCGCCAAAGGCGCCTGATCCCTTCGACCCGAAAGACATCCTTGAACCTTCCCGATGTGCGAACGTCGGATTGGTCTGGCAGTTGCGGCTCTGGCGTCCGCGGGCTGGGGCCGCTATAGCCTCAGGTCATGAACGTTCTGGCCTTCGACACCTGCCTCGGTGCCTGTTCGGTTGCGCTATCCCGCGCTGCCGCAGAGGGAGATTCCGCGCGCACTGAACGCATCTGGCGCTATGAGGCGATGGCTATCGGGCATGCCGAGCGACTGATGCCGATGATTGAGGAGGTTCTGGCCGAGGCTGGCGGCGGGCTGACGGACATCGATGCCATCGCGGTAACGGAGGGGCCGGGCACGTTTACCGGCTTGCGCGTCGGCGTGGCCGCGGCCCGCGGGCTGGCGCTGGCTGCGCAACGACCGATCCGAGCGACAACCAGCCTGCACGTGATGGGTCAGCAGGCGATTGCGGAATTGCAAGCAACGTTGGACGGCCGCGTGCTCGCGGTGTGCATGGATGCACGCGCCGGGCAGATGTTCGTTCAGTACATCGATGGCGCGGGCGGCGATCCTCTGACCGCCGCCGAGCTGTTACTGCCGGATCAGGCTGTGCTGCGCGCACCGCAGCGCGAGGTCGTGTGTGTCGGCTCCGGTGCGCTGGCGTTTGCTGGCGCTGCGGCGACGCTGGGCGGCTGTGCGGTGGAAACCGCGCTGCCAGATCTGCAGCCTGATGCACGTGCGCTCGCCGCCCTCGCGCCGCGGCTTCCTGAGCGCAAGCCGCTTCTGCCGCTTTACCTGCGCCTGCCGGATGCCAAGCCGCAGCTCGGCAAGTCCTTGCCGCGCGCGTGATGGGCGCATCATGCAAACGCCGCTGATCATCCGCGACGCCACGCTCAAGGACGCGCCCCGCCTGGCCCGACTGCACAGGGAGCTGTTTCAGCCTGGCTGGGATGCCGACAGTTTCGTTGCGTTGCTGCAGGGGGCAAACGCGATCGCCTTGCTGGCGGAGGCTGGCGCGCCCGCCTGCGATGCAGGGTTCATCGTTTGCCGCGTGGTCGTGGACGAGGCTGAGATCCTGACCGTCGGCGTCGCTCCATCCTGGCAGCGGCACGGCATTGCGGCGCGGCTTATGACCGAGGCGCTGGGCCGCGCGGCGCAGAGGGGTGCCACCCGCATGTTCCTGGAGGTCGCCGCCGACAATGTGCCCGCCCAGACTCTGTATGCGAGGCTAGGTTTCTTGGAGGTCGGGCGGCGGTCCAAATACTATGATCATCCGGGCAAAGACGGTGCCGATGCCGTTATCATGGCTAAAGTTCTTGCTCAGTGACACGCAGAGGTGGACGGGGTGAACGAAGCCCAATTATATGCGGACATGACAAGCAAGACTGCGAGCAAGGCTGCTGCTGAGCCACGCCGGGTACCGCCAGCCCCGAAAGGGGTGGGCGCCGCTGTGACGTCACGCGAGACGCCGAGCCGGATAGAACAATTATGCGCCGAGCATGGCCTGCGGATGACAGGGCAGCGCCGCACGATCGCGCGCGTGTTGAGTGCCGCCGACGATCATCCGGATGTCGTGGAGGTCTACCGCCGGGCCAATCTCGTCGATGCCCGCATATCGATGTCCACCGTCTATCGCACTCTGAAGCTGCTTGAGGACAAAGGCATCCTGGAACGGCGCGAGTTCGGGGCCGGCCGCCGGCGCTACGAGGAGGCGACGGGCGAGCATCACGACCACCTCATCGATATCGAAAGCGGCGAGGTGATCGAGTTCCGCAACGAGGAAATAGAGAAGCTACAGGAACGCGTGGCGCGCGAACTCGGCTTCGAACTCGTCGGACACAAGCTCGAATTGCATGGTGTGCCGCTGCGCCGCAAGAAATCCTGAAGCCGACAGCCGTCCCCAGTCTCAACCATGGCTCCCGACCCCACGCACCGGACCGTTGCAAAGCGCCCCGGAGCGTTGAGGGCGACGGCGATACTTGCCGCATTCGCGACAATGACCTTGCCGCTGATGCCAGTGCAAGCCGTGCTGCTGCGGGCGTTTCCGAGCGCGGCGCGCCGCTTTCCCCACTGGTACCACCGGAAGGTGTGCCGGTTGCTTGGTATCCGCTTGCATATCGAAGGCCGCGTGGCCGAGAACATGCCGGCGCTGATCGTCGCCAACCACACCTCGTGGCTCGACATTCCGGTGCTGTCGGCGGTGGCGCCGCTGTCGTTCGTGGCCAAGAAGGAGGTCGGCACCTGGCCCGGTGTGTCCACGCTGGCGCGATTGCAGCGGTCGGTGTTTGTTGATCGCCAGCGGCGCGTGGCCGTGGGCGAGACAGCGGGCGAGATCATGCAGCGCCTCAAGGCCGGTGATTCCGTCGTGCTGTTTGCGGAAGGAACGTCCAGCGACGGCAATCGCGTGCTGCCGTTCAAGACATCGCTGTTCGCGGCTGCCAAGCCGTCGCGGGGCCAGGCCGGCAGCGAGGCCGGCGTTTGCGTACAGACGCTGGCGATCGTCTACACCCATCTGCATGGCGTCTCGCTCGGCCGCGCCGACCGTCCGCTGGTTGGCTGGTATGGTGACATGGAGATGGGTCCGCACGCCTGGGCGCTGCTGAAGGCCGGGCCGCTGGACGTACACATCCGCATTGGTGAACCGGTGCCGTTGAGCGACTTCGCCGACCGCAAGGAACTTGCCCGCTATACCGAAACGCAGGTACGGCAGGCAGTTGTGGATCTATTGCGCAATCAACCTGTGCGGGCTCGATCGCCGGTCGTGGTGCATTCGACTGGATCGCAAGATGACAGTCGCGCGAACGCCGCGATCGAAGTAACGCTTGAAAAAGATTAGCCAATAAGGCTTGCCTGGTGCGGCGGAGCGGGCACTTGCCTCCTGCGCATGCGACGAAATATTAGGGAACCTGAGCCATAGCTTGGCGGTATACTTTGTTGCACTGCAACCGCGTCGGGGGCGCGGATTTCGGCCACTGAGACGAGGACGACGCATGTCGGACACCCGGAAGGTGTTCATCAAGACGTTCGGTTGCCAAATGAACGTCTATGACAGCGAGCGCATGACCGAAGCGCTGGCGTCGCAGGGGTATGCCGCCACCACGGATGCCGACGACGCCGATCTTGTGGTGCTCAATACTTGCCATATCCGGGAAAAGGCTGCTGAGAAGGTCTATTCCGAACTCGGTCGTTTGCGGCAGCTCAAGGATGAGCGCCGCGCCGAGGGCAAGGAGACGATGGTCGCCGTCGCGGGCTGCGTTGCCCAGGCGGAAGGCGCTGAAATCGTCAAGCGCGCAGCCGTTGTCGATTTGGTAATCGGGCCGCAGGCCTATCACCGCCTGCCTCAGCTTATCGGCAAGGCCCGCAGTGAGGGCCGCCAGATCGTCGACACCGAATTTCCCGAAGAAGACAAGTTCGGCAAGCTGCCACCTCGCAGAGGCCAACGCCCGGCATCAGCCTTCCTCACCGTGCAGGAAGGTTGCGACAAGTTCTGCACGTTCTGCGTAGTGCCCTATACGCGCGGCATGGAGATGTCGCGGCCGGTGGCGCAGATCACGGAAGAGGCGCGCCGGTTGGTCGAGGAAGGCGTGCGTGAACTCACCCTGCTGGGTCAGAACGTCAACGCCTACCATGGCGAAGGCCCCGATGGTCGTGACTGGTCGCTGGCCCGATTGATCGAACATCTGTCCAAGATCGATCAGCTCGAACGTCTGCGCTACATGACCAGTCATCCGCATGACATGAGCGACGAACTCATTGATGCGCATGGCTATTTGCCGAAGCTGATGCCCTATCTGCACCTGCCGGTGCAGGCCGGGTCGGATCGCATCCTGGCGGCGATGAACCGCAAGCACACGGCCGAAGAGTACCTCCAGATCATCGAGCGCATGCGCAAGGCGCGGCCGGATATCGCCCTGTCGACCGACATCATCGTCGGTTTTCCGGGCGAAACCGATGGCGAATTTGCGCAGACGCTGAATCTCGTGCGCGAGGTTGGGTTCGCCCAGGCCTATTCATTCAAGTACAGCGCGCGGCCCGGCACGCCAGCCTCCAATATGGAAGATCGCGTGCCTGAGGAGGTCAAGACTGAACGGCTGCACAGCTTGCAGGCGCTTCTGCAAAGCCAGCAGATCCAGTTCAACGCTGATTGTGTCGGCAAGGTTTTTCCGGTGCTATTTGAGAAGATCGGCCGCCGCGCTGGTCAGCTCATCGGCCGCTCGCCGTATCTGCAATCGGTCCACGCCGATGCCGAGATCGGTCTGCTGGGTTGCGTGCAGCAGGTCGAAATCTCGGGTGCGGGTATGAATAGCTTGGCTGGCGTGCTGCGCTAGTGTAATTCGCGGCTTGGCTCGGAGCAATTTCTCGATCTGAATCACGCTGGCAAATCTATGATTCCAGTGCCCTTTTTATCACGAAGTTTGCTCGGGGACTAACATCGAACTCGGGCGAAGTTCGGAATCGGGACACTAGCGCTGCGGCGTATGCGCAGCATTATCCCAGCCCCTGCGTTGGATGACTGTCATGCATCTCCTACATAGGCTATGTTAGCTACATTAGGGCGGCCTGCTTACTTGGGTGGGCGCTCGCTTTGGAGACCATGATTTGAGCGCATACCGCGGACCAGCGGCCGGGGCGGGACGGTCAAGCAAGCCATCTCACGCCAAGAAGCGCATCGTTGTTCCCTTCGAGGACAACCGGTATCTGGCTGAGCTGCTTGGCGAATACGATGCCAATCTGGCGTTGATCGAGGACCGGCTCGGCATCGAGGCGCATGCCCATGGCAACGTCGTGATCCTGTCCGGCTCGGAGTCGGCGTGTGATATCGCGCGCGGTGTGTTGGAGCAGCTCTACAAGCGCGTCGTAAGGGGCGAGCAGGTGGGCCCGGGAGATTTTGACGGCCTGATCCGTCATGGCCGCGACGATACCAGCGGCGACACCGCTGCTGACGGGCAGGCGCAGATCGCGACCCGCCGCCGTCTCATCAAGGCACGCAATCCGGCGCAGAGCACCTATATGCGGGCGCTGGAGAGTACCGATCTCGTGTTCGGTCTCGGCCCTGCGGGTACCGGCAAGACTTATATTGCGGTTGCCTACGCGGCGCATTGCTTGGAACGGGGCATTGTCGAGCGGATTATCCTGTCGCGTCCGGCCGTCGAGGCCGGTGAACGGCTGGGTTTCCTTCCGGGAGACATGCGCGAGAAAGTTGATCCGTACCTGCGGCCGCTCTATGACGCGCTGTATGATGTTCTACCGCCGGAAAAGGTCGAGCGCGACCTGGAGACCGGCATCATCGAAATCGCGCCGCTGGCGTTCATGCGCGGCCGCACTTTGGCCAATGCGTTCGTTATCCTGGACGAAGCCCAAAATACGACGAGCATGCAGATGAAGATGTTTCTCACCCGCTTGGGCGAGAACTCCAAGATGGTGGTCACCGGCGACCCGAGCCAGATCGACCTTCCGCCCGGCCAGAAGTCGGGGCTGGAAGAGGCCGTCAACTTACTGACGGATGTGCAAGGCATCGAGGTGGTCGGGTTCACCTCCGCTGACGTGGTGCGGCGCGATCTCGTCGCGCGCATCGTCGAGGCCTATGACAAAATCGCCGCTGACAACAAGCGCGACCGCGATGGGTGATAACTGCGACAGTACCGGCTTGGCCGAGATGCCAGGCGCCATGGACGATGAGCCTGCCGAGCCTCCGCGAAGGCTGACGCTTGATGTCCTGGAAGAGGATGGCGACTGGAGCGCATTCGAGCCGGTCGAAGCCCTTTTGGCCGCTGCCGCGGAGGCCGTGGCGCTGCGGCTCGGTCTTGTCGACGCCGAGGCTGCCGTTGCGCTATCGTCCGACGCCAAGGTGCGGGAGCTCAATCGCGCCTATCGCGGCAAGGACAAGCCCACTAACGTCCTGTCATTCCCAGCAGATCAGACGCACCTGCCGCCAGGTGAGCCCCCCTACCTGGGCGACATCGCGCTGGCGGCCGAAACCATCGGGCGCGAGGCCGCGGAGCAGGACAAAACACCACGGGATCATCTGCAGCATCTGGTCGTGCACGGCCTGCTGCATCTGCTCGGCTACGACCATGAGAGCGAGGGCGAGGCCCTTGAAATGGAAGCGCTGGAAGTAGAAATCCTCGGTCAGCTCGGGATCGCCGACCCCTACGCAGGGGCGGAGTGAACGGACGCGCGAGGCTCATATGGAGGCCATACTCAGCAGACAATGACAGACGTCGATCCTTTACGTAGCGACCCGGCAGTCGGTGATGACGGCCGGGGCAATGGAACACAAGGCTGGCTTTCGGGGCTGAAAGCGCGCCTTGGCCTGCCGGGCACGCAGACTTTGCGCGATACGCTGGAAGACGCGTTGCGCGGCGAGCCCAAGACAGCCGAAGACATCAGCGCCGAAGAGCGCGGCATGCTGCTTCGGCTTCTGCGATTCGGGCGGCTGCGCGTCGATGACGTGATGGTGCCGCGCGCAGATATCATCGCGCTTGAGGAAAGCGAAACGCTGGCCGAAGTGCTGGCGACGTTCCAGGAAGCTGGCGTGTCGCGCATCCCCGTCTACAACGAGACGCTGGATGACTTGCGCGGCATGATCCACATCAAGGATATGATGCGCTGGCTGCTGAACGAGGTGTCGGGCCAGGAGGGCGCGGACGTAAAGCCCGAGGCGGCCACCGCGGTACACGGCAGCGGCGAGGGCGTAGACGGCGAGGAGACGACGCCTGCACTGCCGCGTCTCGCCGAGCTGGACCTGAGCCAGGTCGATCTTACGCGCCCGATGACGGTTGCGAAAATCCGCCGGCCGGTGCTGTTCGTGCCGCCCTCGATGCCGGCCATGAACCTGCTGATCCGCATGCAGTCGACGCGCATCCATATGGCCTTCGTCATCGACGAGTACGGCGGCACCGATGGTCTCGTGACCATCGAGGATCTGGTCGAGCAGATCGTCGGCGATATCGAGGACGAGCACGACGAGACCGAGGAAGCCAACATCATCAGCGATCCGAATCTCGGGTTGGTGGCGTCGGCGCGCACGCCGGTGAAGGAACTGGAAGACCACATCGGCATCAAGCTTCTGGACGCCGACGAGGAAGAGGAAATCGATACCCTCGGCGGTCTGGTGTTTGCGCTTGTCGGCCGGGTGCCGGCGCGCGGCGAACTGGTGCGGCATCGCTCGGGCGTCGAATTCGAGGTGCTTGACGCCGATCCCCGCCGGATAAAGAAGCTGCGCATCCACATGGACAGGATCGATAAGCCCAACGCAGAGGCCTCCGCGGCTGCGGACACCTGAACTGGATGAGCAAAGGCGCCGGCACTGTAGCTCCGCGCGGCATCGCCGGCGCGATGTACCGTCTGAGCGCGCTTGCTTCCGCCGTGCGCGCTCTCGCCGGATGGCGGCGTGTGCTGGTCGCGGTTTTTGTTGGCGCAGCGTCCGTGTTGGCGTTCGCGCCGTTCTTCTT
>JAEZBZ010000037.1 GCA_023412745.1 Pseudomonadota bacterium
GCATCATCGAGCACAAGGAATTCATGGAAGGCGCCGGCGTCACGGACATGATCCGCGAGACGGGCTACCTGAAACTGTTCCGTTCCGAGGCGCGGCGCGATGAGGTAATCCGCGATCTGGAGGAGCAGCGCCGGCTTTTCGGCATCAACTTCGATTTGCTCGATCCGGCGGCAATCCGCGCGCGTGAGCCGAACCTGGTCGGCCAGTTCGTCGGCGGCATGCTGCTGACCGACCCTGTCAGCGTTGCCGATCCGAGCGCGCTGGGCAAAGCCTACGCCGATCTGTTTATCAAGCGCGGCGGCCGGTTCATTACGGCTGACGCCCGTACACTGGAGAGCACCAGCGACGGCTGGCAGATACAAACCGTCAACGGTGCGGAGACGGCGCGCGAGGTCGTCATCGCGCTGGGGCCGTGGTCGACAGATATCCTGCGGCCGCTGCGCTGGCGTATCCCGCTCGGCGTCAAGCGGGGCTACCATGTACATTTCCGCCCGCGCGGCAATGCGGTTCTGAACGGTCCCGTGCTGGATCTGGAGAACGGCATGCTGCTGACGCCGATGTCACGCGGCATCCGCATGACGACGGGCGCGGAATTCACGTACCGCGACGCTTATCCGACGCCGGTCCAGATCGACAAACTGGAGCCCAAGGCGCGCGAGATTTTTCCGCTGGGAGAGCGCGTCGAGAACAAGCCGTGGATGGGCGCGCGACCGTGTCTGCCGGACATGCTGCCGATGATCGGGCCGGTTCCGGGGCAGCGCGGGCTGTGGGCCGACTTCGGCCACCATCACCTCGGCTTCACGCTTGGGCCGGTGTCCGGCCGCCTGCTGGCGGAGATGATGACCGGCGAGGCGACGTTTACCGATCCCTGGCCCTATCGCATGGATCGCTTCGCCTGAATCACCGGTTCAGACGCACTCAGCCCCGCAGGCGGCAGCGCTCGCGGGGCTGGATAAGCGTCGTTACTTCTTGTCGGCGTTGTTGAGGCGAGCGACGAGGCTGCAGGTGTCCCAGCGGCCGCCGCCCATCTTCTGCACTTCCGAATAGAACTGATCGACCAGTGCCGACACCGGCAAGCTGGCGCCGTTGCGGCGCGATTCGTCGATGGCGATGGCGAGATCCTTGCGCATCCAGTCGACCGCGAAGCCGAAGTCGAACTTGCCTTCCATCATCGGCTTCCAACGGTTTTCCATCTGCCAGGAGCCAGCGGCACCCTTGGCGATCGTCTCCATGACGGCCGGAATGTCGAGACCGGCCTTCTGGGCGAAGTGCACGCCTTCCGACAGGCCCTGCACGACACCCGCGATGCAGATCTGGTTAACCATCTTGGTAAGCTGGCCCGCGCCGGCCGAGCCGATCAGGGTGACCATGCGGGCGTAATTGGCGATCACCGGGTTGGCGCGCTCGAAGACGTCCTTGTCGCCGCCGACCATGACCGTCAGCACGCCGTTCTGGGCGCCCGCCTGACCACCTGACACCGGGGCGTCGAGGAAGTCGAAGCCCTTTTCCTTTGCGGCCGCATAGAGTTCGCGCGCCACGTCAGCGGAAGCGGTGGTGTTGTCGATGAAGATCGCGCCCTTGCTCATGCCGTGGAAGGCGCCGTCCTTGGCGGTCGTCACGGAGCGCAGGTCGTTGTCGTTGCCTACGCAGCAGAACACGAAATCAGCGCCCGCGGCAGCTTCCGCCGGTGTCTTGGCGGTGCGGCCGGCACCGTATTCCTTGACCCAGGCTTCGGCCTTGGCGGCATTGCGGTTGTAGACGACGAGGTCGTGCCCGCCCTTTTTGAGCACATGGCCTGCCATCGGATAGCCCATAACCCCGAGCCCGATCCAAGCAACCTTCGCCATCGTTCGTCTCCATACGTTTTTGCTTGTGAGGATGGAGGTTTTAGCCGATGAATTCTGGCTTGTCAGGTACCGGTTGGCGGATGACCGCCTGAAACAGGAAAGGGGAGCCGTCCGGCTCCCCTTGTTGGAGTGCATAGTGAGTTCACGGCGTGTCGGCCTGGCTTACCGGTAGCTTGCCGGACGGGCGCTGACGCGGCAGACCACCGAGGTTCCACTGCGGCTGCAGTTGGTGGACTTTGCCGTCGCGCGGTTCCAGTTCGCATAGCGCGAGCCATACACGCGGGACACCCGGCTGTTCCAGTTCTGGATCGCCTGGCGCTGGGCCTTGTTCTTCTTCACGAAGTAGGGCAGCAGCTTGCCGCTGGCCGATCCGGAAGCCTGGACCCGGGCGACATAGCGGTGCGGACCACCGTGACGGGCCTGGATCAGGAAGCCCGAATTCTCAACCGAGATCGCCGTGGCCGCAGCGGTAGGGGCGGCGCTGGCCGGGGCGGTGGCGATCATGGCAACGCCACCGAAAGCGATGGCAGCGGCGAGAGCGGCTGTGGTTTTCTTGAACATGCTCATCTCCTCTTTGTGTTTCCCGGCGCGATCCGCGTCGGCTCCGTCGATGCGTTGGACAATAGGCGGCCGCCGCTGAGGTGATCCTGAACGGATCATTTACCCGACGTTCATGCTTGCATGGCTTTTCGCCAGCCGGATCATCGGGCTATCCGTCCTGCCGGGCCGCATCCCTGGTCCGCGCCGAATGGGCTTCCTTCGCTGCCTCGGCGGGTCTATTGATGCGCCTCGCCGTTCGCACCGCGCAGCAGGAGCATGCATATGGGACGCTCGCGTCCTGAGTTATCGAGCCCGCAACAGTCGGTGGTCTGCTTGGCTGATATTAAGCAGGCGGCCGAGATCGTGCTGATGGGCGGTATCCTGAATACCGACTTCGATCCCAGCCGCACGCTGTCGTCTATGCTCGGCTGCGACGTTTGGCTGAAGTTCGAGAACCTGCAATTCACCGCCTCCTTCAAGGAGCGCGGCGCGCGCAATCGCCTGACGGCGCTGACCGACGATGAGCGGGCGAGGGGCGTCATTGCCATGTCGGCGGGCAATCACGCGCAGGGCGTCGCGTATCACGCCAATCTGCTCGGTATTCCGGCGACAATCGTGATGCCGCTCGGCACGCCGTTCGTGAAAATCGAAAACACGCGCGGCCACGGTGCCAACGTCATCGTGCAGGGCGCGACGCTGGAAGAGGCGGCGGCCTACGCGCGCGATTATTGCGACAAGCACGGGCTGGTTTTCATCCACCCTTACGATGATCCGCTGATCATCGCAGGGCAGGGGACGGTGGCGCTGGAAATGCTCGGCGCCGTGCCTGACCTCGATACGCTGGTCGTGCCGATCGGCGGCGGCGGTCTCATTTCCGGAATGGCCATCGCCGCCAAATCCATCAGGCCGGACATCGAAGTCATCGGCGTGCAGGCCGAACTCTATCCCTCGATGTACAACGCGATAAAGGGCACCGAGCTGCCGATGCGCGGCGATACGCTGGCCGAAGGCATCGCGGTCAAATCGCCCGGCAAGCTGACCTCGGCGCTGATCCGCGAGTACGTGGATGATATTCTGCTGGTCAACGAGATCGGCATCGAGCGGGCCGTCGCGCTGCTCATCGAAATCGAGAAGACGGTGACCGAAGGCGCGGGCGCGGTCGGGCTGGCGGCCCTGCTCGCGCATCCGCATAAATTCCACGGCCGCAAGGTCGGTCTCGTATTGACGGGCGGCAATATCGACACGCGGCTGCTGGCGGGCGTGCTGACGCGAGAGCTGGCTCGTGGCGGCCGGCTATCCGAGCTGTGCATCGGTCTGGCCGACCGGCCCGGTCAGTTGGCCCGTCTCACCACGATCGTCGGAGAGGCCGGCGCGAACATCATCGAGGTTGTGCATCAGCGTGTTTTCACCGATCTTCCTGCCAAAGGCACGCTGCTGCGGATGGTGATCGAGACGCGCGATCGCATCCATCTCAACGAGACATTGGGCAAGATCCGCGAAGCCGGATTCGATGCCGGGATTACGACCAACAAGTAACTGGAACTCTTAACCGGAGAGAGAACGACGATGGACGGTGCGACGCGCAGCCAGGATCCGAAGACCCTCGAAATCCTGCGTGAGCTTGAACGCAAAGTCCTCTGGCTTTCGAGCTACATGATCCACCACGCCAATCACGAGGTGGACCGCAAGGATGGCCTGAAGGTGGGCGGCCATCAGGCGTCATCCGCCTCTCTCTGCACGCTGATGACGGCGCTGTATTTCCATATTCTGAAGCCGGAGGAGCGCGTCGCGGTGAAGCCGCACGCCAGCCCGGTGTTCCATGCCATCCAATACATGCTCGGCCAGCAGTCGCTGAAGAAGTTGCAGGATTTCCGCGCATTCGGCGGTGCACAGAGCTATCCCTCGCGCACCAAAGACAAGGACGATGTCGACTTCTCGACCGGCTCGGTCGGACTTGGTGTCGCCATGACCGGGTTTGCCAGCCTCGTTCAGGACTACGTGCACTCGAAGGACTTCAAGCCGGATTGGCCGAAAGGCCGAATGGTCGCCTTGATGGGTGATGCCGAGATCGACGAAGGCAACATCCACGAGGCGCTGCTCGAATACTGGAAACACGGCCTGACCAATACGTGGTGGGTGGTCGATTACAACCGCCAGAGCCTCGACTCGGTGGTGTCCGACCGGCTGTTCATGAAGGTTGCCGGACTGTTCGAGAACCTCGGCTGGAAGGTCGTGCTGATCAAGTACGGCAAGCTGCTGGAACGTGCCTTCGCACGGCCGGGTGGCGATGATCTGCGCCGCTGGATCGACGACTGCCCGAACCAGCTCTATTCGGCGCTGGTGTTCCAGGGCGGCGCGGCGTTCCGCAAGCAGCTCGAGAGCGATCTCGCCGGATGCACCGGCGCGCTGGCGATCGTCGCTGGGCATTCGGATAACGATCTCGCGCGCCTGATGACCAACCTCGGCGGCCACGATCTCGAAACCATCCTGGAGACGTTCGAGGCCGCGCCTTCCGACCAGCCGGTGTGCTTCATCGCCTACACCATCAAGGGCTTCGGGTTGCCGTTCGCCGGCCACAAGGACAACCACGCGGGACTGATGAACAAGTCCCAGATGCAGGAATTCCGCGCCAGCCAGGGCATCAACCAGGGCGAGGAATGGGAGCGTTTTGCCGGCACCAGGCTGCCCCCGGCGGAGCTCGAAGGCTTCCTAAAGAAGGTGCCGTTCATCGCCCGTGGGACGCGCCGGTTGACCGCCGATCGCGTGGCGGTGCCCGAGATCACGCTGCCGGAAGCCAAGGGGCCGGTGTCGACGCAGACCGGTTTCGGCCGCATCCTCGACGATATCGCCAAGGGCGCCGGTCCGCTGTCCGACCGTATCGTCACCACGTCGCCGGACGTGACGGTATCGCCCAACCTCGGGCCCTGCGGGATCCGGCGCGGCGTATTCTCGATGGCCAGCCGCGAGGACGTGTTCAAGGAACGCGGGCT
>JAEZBZ010000070.1 GCA_023412745.1 Pseudomonadota bacterium
GGGGGGCCGCCTGAAGGACGGCCCCGAGCGCGATCTCTTCGATCGCTACCAGAGCCGCGTGGATGCGAGCGGGCGGAGCCTCGGCTGGGGCTCGCTCAAGGTCGTCGAAATTGCTGAAAGCCGCGCTGGCGATACGGCGTCGCGCAAGGCCGAGGAGGCCGAGCGGCTGCTGGCCAAGGCCGGAAGCGATGCTACGCGCGTCGTGCTGGATGAGACGGGAAAGCAGCTTTCCAGCGAGGCATTCGCCAGGTTTATGCAGGCCGAGCGCGCCAAGGGCATCGGCGCGCTGGCGTTCCTGATCGGAGGGCCGGACGGGCATGGCGCGAAAGCGGTCGATGGCGCGGCGCTGAAGTTATCGCTCGGTGCCATGACGCTACCGCACATGATGGCGCGGATCATTCTCGCCGAGCAGATCTATCGCGCCGCGACAATTCTTACAGGTCATCCGTATCATCGGAGCTGATGCCAGGTCTGGCAGACAGCCTGTCGCGCAGGGTTTCGAGAGCGGCGAGCGGGCTGGTCAGTGGCTTCGCGCCGGAGGTGACCAAATCGGCGGCATCGGCCATCGAGGATTGGGCTAGCGCCACCACTTTAGCGCCGCTGGCATAAGCCGCATCGGCGGCCGCCGCGATGGTCTTCAGATAACTCGCCGCATCACCGGCCTTGAACAGCGCCCATGCCCCCTCCACCAACTGCACATCGATGCTCGCTGCGGTTTCGGCTGCGGCCTCACGGAACAGGGCAGTCGTCGGCGCGAGGGTAGTCTCGACGGCGCACAGGACGGCAATGCGGCCGCCATCGGTAGCGGCGCGTTCGGCCAGCGCCTCATCGGCCCGGATGACGGGCACTTCGGCGGTATCCGCGATCGCTGGCGCAACCGGCCCCAACGTCGAGCAGGTCAGCAGCACGGCATCGGCGCTGTCGCACAGCGCGAACAGCAGGAACGCAGTGTGGCTTGCGATATCGGCATTGAGCCCGCCGGCCTGCTCGGCGGCGATGAGGAGTTCGGGCCTGACCGTGTGCGCCAGCGTGCCGGGTGGCAGGCCGAGCTCGGCGGCCGCGCGATCATAGACGGCGACGTTGCTTTCGGCGGTGTGCAGGCAGGCGATCCGCATCGGTTTCATTCACGCACCATCAGGCTCGTGCCGCCGCGATATCCAGCAGCCGCGTCGGCAGTACGCGGCGCAGAAAACCCGCCAGATGTGTCGGCACGGTTACGTAATAGCGCGGCTTGGGGTTGGGGCTTTCGACGGCATGGACGAGCTTGGCTGCCACGGCCTCCGGTTCCAGCTTGAAGGTCTGCTTGCCGCCGCGCGACAGCGCCTCGATCATACGCTCGTAACGCGCGCGATGCACCGAGCCCGCGATGTCGATATGCGCGCGTGCGGCGGCCAGCGCGTTATCGACGAAGCGCGTTCGGATCGGCCCGGGCTCGATCAGCGAGATGCGGATGCCGCTGCCGGACAATTCCAGGCGCAGGGAATCCGTGAGGCCCTCCAGCGCGAATTTCGAGGCGCAGTAGGCGCCGCGATAGGGCGCTGCAACCATGCCCAGTACCGACGAGCATTGCACGATGCGGCCGCGGCCGTTGGCGCGCATCGACGGGATCAGCCGCCGCGTCAGGTCATGCGTGCCGAAAACGTTGACCTCGAATTGCCGGCGCAGCACATCCGGCGTCACGTCCTCGACCGCGCCGGGCTGGCCGTAGGCGGCATTGTTGAACACGGCAAAGAGCTTGCCATCAGTCAGCCGCAGCGCTTCCTCGGCACAGGCCGCGATTGTGCTCGGATCGGCAAGCTCCAGGTGCAGTGCTTCCAGGCCCTCCTGCTCGCGCAGGCTGGCCAGATGCTCCGGACGTCGCGCGGTCGCCAGTACACGCCAGCCACGTGCCTTCAGCATGCGCGCCGAAGCCAAGCCGATGCCGGAAGAACATCCAGTGATGAGAATGGTTTTGTCTGGCATGCTGGATCGCTTATCGCTTGCGCCGGGGTTGCGCTAGAACTATCCGGCGCAGGCCAAGCCGCGGAGGAAATGTCATGGGCGATAAAACATACAAACCGGGAACGCTGGCGGCGCAAGCATGTGGCGCCATCGACGCGGCAACCGGCGCTATCGTGCCGCCGATCCACATGACCTCCACCTATCTGCGCGATCCGGATAATCAGTATCGCAAGGGCTATGCCTACGCGCGGCCGGACAACGCCACCGTGCGCCACGCCGAGAAGGTGCTGAGCGCGCTGGAGGGGGCGGAGCAGAGCATGCTGGTAGCATCCGGTATGACGGCAGCCACCACGCTGATGCTGGCGCTGCCGCGTCCAGCCCACATCGTCGCGCCGCAGGTGATGTACTGGGCGCTGCGCCATTGGCTGCTGAACGATGCACCCTCGCACGGGCTGACGGCGACCTTCGTGGATGCCAGCGATACGGCGGCTGTCGCGGCTGCCATCCGTCCCGGCGAAACCAAGCTGGTGTGGGTCGAGACGCCGGCCAATCCGCTGTGGACCATCACCGATATAGCGGCCGTCGCTGACATCGCGCATCGGGCCGGCGCGATGCTGGCCGTGGATTCCACTGTCGCGACGCCGGTGCTGACGCAGCCGCTGGCGCTCGGCGCCGACGCAGTGATGCATTCGGCGACCAAATATCTCAACGGCCATTCCGATATCATCGCCGGTGCACTGGCGTTCGCGAAAGCCGATAGCCCGCTGGCGGTATCGGCCGCGAATATACGCAGGAATTTCGGCGGCATTCTCGGCGCGTTCGAAGCGGCGCTGCTGCTGCGCGGCATGCGGACGCTGCATCTCAGGGTGCGTGCGCAATGCCAATCAGCGATGGCGATTGCGCAGCATTTCGCGCAACACGGCCGCGTTAGCGAGGTTTTGTATCCAGGGCTTGCGACGCATCCCGGTCACGCCATCGCGGCGCGCCAGATGACCTGCGGTTTCAGCGGTATGCTGTCGATCCGCGTGCGCGCGGGCGAGACGGCGGCGATCGCGACAGCCGCCCGGGTTAAGCTATGGAAGCGGGCAACTTCGCTTGGCGGCGTCGAAAGCCTGATCGAGCATCGCGCCAGTGTTGAAGGTCCGAACAGTCCGTGCCCGCCCGACCTGCTGCGGCTCTCGGTCGGCGTCGAGGCGGTCGGTGATCTGATTGCGGATCTGGAACAGGCGCTGGCAGGGAACTAGGCGCACAAGAATATTCGCTCAGGCATCGAGGACTCTGCGCAGCGAAGCCTCGATCTGGCCGCCGCAGTAGGCGTCGCCGTAATCTTCTCGCGCCTTGATGGCTAGTTTCGTGAGCACGGGTAGATCGGCAATCCGCTGCGTCAGCGCCGCCGTCATCGGCGCGGTTTCGGTGAAGATCTCGTCGATTTTCTGGAACCGATCGGTCATGGTTGACCAGAGTGTGGCTGTCACGACGCCAGCGATGCCGGGCGTGTCGCCGCCGAGCAGGCAACCGGATGACGGTTTGAGGCCATGCCGCCGGCCGGTTTCCTCCCAGAGCGACATCCACTTCTCCAGGCGCGGCGTGAAATCCTGCCAGCGCTTTTTCGTCCACATCTCGCGGCCGCCATCCAGCGTGATCTCGTCGATCACATCGTTGGCGTCGTTGACAATCTTCATGGTTGTGGCGCGCAGGGCAGCGGTCGCGGGCATGAGGTCCAGCGTTTCGCCCAGATACAGGATGATGGCCGGCATCTCGGCGATGGCGAAGTCTGCATTTTTGTCGATCAGGAGGGGCGGGCCCATGAACGGGACAGGCATCTTGTCGACCGGCTTGCTCATCACCTTGGAGATCGCGGCGTCGCCTGCTTCCGTCCAGGTCTTGCCGGCATGAGCCAGCACAGCGCGCACGAACTGGCCGCGAAAAGGCACGGACCAATAGTAGAGTTCGTAATCTGTCATCGCGGGTCTCTGGATCGTGTAATTGATCCAGCAGAACGTGTCAGGCCCGCGATGTTTCCGTGAGCACTTAGTGACTGAAGGCTGGCCCTGCGAGACAGTCTATAGAAACACACATGCCGGGCCGTCCGTGAATTCGACCGTGCCGGAGCCAGATCCGGTGTTTCAATTGGGGCGACTGTTTATATCGACGTTGCCCGATGTCACGGTCACGCCGTTCCAGCGTTGATAGCATCGTCGGATGGTCAGCCGACTTATCGAGGTCTGGAGTCCGCCACCTTAAAAGCCGTAGCTGACGCCGCCGCGCAGGGAATGGATATCGAGGTCGTCCGCGCGGTGATCGTAGACGAGGCCGGACACCGCGCTGCCAAAGTCGACGTACTGGTATTCCGCGCGTGCGCGCAGCCCACCAAAGAGCGCATATTCAATACCCGCTCCAACGGTCCAACCAACGAGGTCATTGGAGTTCGAGGTGCCGGTGGTGAAGTCCGACTTGGTGATTTCGCCTATCGCGATGCCGGCCGTGGCAAACAGCAGTGCGTCGCCTTGGGTAACGCCGACGCGTGCCCGGATCGTGCTGACATAGCTCATTTCCAGCGCGTTCAATAACGTTGCGAACTGGCCGTCATTGCCCTTCAGCGACGACCACGTGATGTCGCCCTCAAGGCCGTAAACGAACCATCCGCGCTGCCACAGATATCCAAGATGCACACCCGCGGCCGAGTTGTCGTAGGAAATATCCCCGTCAGGGGTCCACGGCGTAGCCGTATTGCGCCAGGAGTTGCCCGTTTCTCCTTAAGACTTGCCGGCATGCGCGCCTACGTATAGGCCGCTCCAATCATATATCGCGCCACGAAGTTCAGCTGCGCGCAGATCGCCTGCAAAAGACGCGAGAATTAAGCCCACAGCGAGTGCTGTTCGCATCCTGATCCCCCCGGCAGATGCTAGGAATGAAGCGAGCTTGGACGCAAACAGACTTAATGGGTCTATCCGATAATAGCGTTAAGATGCGCTTAAAGTGGTGCGCGACGCGGTCGTGGCTTATTTCCGCGGGCGAGGACTACAGCCGCGCTACGCGCTTTCTGGCTGGCGCCTGAAAACACTGAACTGGAAGGGCTGTTCGACGCCCCAGGGCGTGCGGTGGCAATGAGGCGCGGAGGTGATGAGCGTGTAGTCGGGCCCCAGCGTGCGCCCGAGCGCCGGCGGATCATAGCGCAGGACGGGAAGTCCGCTGCACTTTTCGGGCCCGTTCAGATCAAACGTCGCGATGATCGCGTATCCACCCGGGACGAGCGCGCGCTTGAGGCGCGCGAGGTACGCGGAGCGGGCGTCGTCCGAGACCATGAAATGGAACGTCGCTCTATCGTGCCATACATCATAGCGGTTGGCCGGTGCATCCCAGTCCGCGATGTCGGCAACGATCCAAGTGACATCGGCGGCACGTTCGCCGAGGCGTGCCTGCGCCTGGGCGAACGCCGTTGCAGACAGGTCGAGTACGGTAACATTGCTATATCCACGCTGCACCAGATGATCGACCAGATGCGAAGCGCCGCCGCCGATATCGATGATTGCCGACGCATGGGAGGCGGCTGCCTCCGTTACGAGCGACAACGACGGTTCGGGCGAGCTTTGGTGCCAGCTCAACTCATTTTCTGAATTGCGATAGGCTCGTTGCCAGTGCTCTTGGAGATCGTCAACGTTCATGTGATGTTGGGGCTCGCGTGGTGAGAGCAATCGCGTGACAGTGATACTGATAAGTAATCATTCAAGTAATTGATTGAATGATCGAGCGAGTGATTGAGGATGTCAAGCGTCGGACCCAAGCAGGCTGTATTTGAGCAACTCGCCGAGATTGCGCAGGCGCTGGGCCACGTGCACCGCTTGGAACTCCTGGAGCACATTGGCCAGGGCGAGTGGAGCGTGGAGGATCTCGCCGTTCGTGCTGGCCTAACGTTTGCCAATGCCTCACGCCATTTGCAGATCCTGCGTCGTGCGGCACTGGTCGCGACGCGCCGCGATGGCAAGCGCGTACTTTATGCCTTGGCTGGTGGCGATGATGTCCTTGGCCTTTTGAAAGCGCTCGGGCGCGTGGGGGAGCGCAACGCTGCCGGAATCGAGCGCGTGATGACGACCTATTTCCGCGCGCGCGATGCGATGGAGCCCGTCACGCGCAAGCGATTGACCAAGCTTCTGAAGGACGGGCTCGTCACCGTGCTGGATGTGCGGCCGGATGCGGAGTTCGCCATGGGCCATCTGCCGACGGCCGTGAGTATACCCTGGCCGGACCTGAAAAAGCGCTTGGCCGAATTACCCAGGGAGCGCGAGATCGTCGCCTACTGCCGTGGCCCATACTGTGTGCTGTCGTTCGAGGCCGTGGCGCTACTGAGGAGCCGCGGCTACACCGTGCATCGGCTCGAGGACGGTTTTCCTGATTGGAAGGCAGCGGGTCTTCCGGTCGAGATCGGAGCCAGCGCTTGACCGGTGACTCGCCAAGGCGCCACGGCAGGCGGTGCATTCGCTTCAGTTTCTAATTCGCCCCTTCCAGCAGTCGCCGCGCGATCACCTGCGCCTGAATCTCGGCGGCGCCTTCGAAGATGCTGAGGATGCGGGCGTCGCACAGCACGCGCGACACTTGATATTCCAGCGCGAAGCCGTTGCCGCCGTGGATCTGCAGGGCGTTGTCGGCGGCGGCCCAAGCCACGCGCGCTCCGAGCAGCTTGGCCATGCCTGCTTCCAGATCGCAGCGCCGGCCCTGGTCCTTCTCGCGCGCGGCGAAGTAGGTAAGCTGGCGCGCCATCATTACCTCGACCGCCATCATCGCGATCTTGTTGGCGACGCGCGGGAACGCGTAGATCGGTTTGCCGAACTGGACGCGCTCGCGGGCGTAGGCGATGGCGAGATCGAGCGCCGACTGGGCGACGCCGATGGCGCGAGCGGCGGTCTGGACGCGCGCGGCCTCAAACGTCGCCATGAGCTGCTTGAAGCCCTGGCCCTCGACGCCGCCGAGCAGCTGCGAGGCGGGCACCTCGAAACCATCGAAGGAAATGTCGAATTCCTTCATGCCGCGATAGCCGAGCACTTCAATCTCGCCGCCGCTCATCCCTGGCGCTGGGAAGGGATCGGCTTCGCTGCCGCGCGGCTTCTCGGCCAGCAGCATAGACAGGCCCTTGTAGCCGGGCTCATTGGGATTGGTGCGCACCAGCAGCGTCATCAGGTCGGCGCGGACGGGATGCGTGATCCAGGTCTTCTGGCCGGTCACCTTGTAGACGTCGCCGTCGCGCACGGCGCGGGTTTTCAGCGAGGCCAGATCGGAGCCGGTGTTGGGTTCGGTAAAAACGGCGGTCGGTAGCAGTTCGCCGCTGGCGATCTTCGGCAGGTATGTCTGCTTTTGTTCGGCGGTGCCGTTGCCGAGGATCAGCTCGCCCGCGATTTCCGAGCGCGTGCCGAGCGAGCCGACGCCGATGTAGCCGCGCGACAGTTCCTCGGACACCACGCACATGGCTTCCTTGCCGAGACCCATGCCGCCGAACTCCTCAGGCATGGAAATGCCGAACACGCCGAGTTCGCCGAGTTTTCCGATCACGTCGAGCGGGATGTAGGCGTTATCGAGATGCCATTGGTGTGCATGCGGCGTGACTTCTGCCTCGCAGAAGCGGCGCATCTGCTCCTGGATGGCGGCGTGCGTTTCATCGAGGCCGGTGTTGCCCGCGAGGTCGCCTGCGGCGAGGTCGGCGATCAGGGTGGCGAGGCGCGCCTTGGTGGCGCGGCTGGTGCCTTCGGTGACGATCGCAGCCGTGCGCTGCTGGAACGTCTGCACATCGGCGGGATCGACGCCCATGTCGGACAGGCGTGCCGTCTCGCCCTGGCTCATCGGGATGCCACTCGCGACCTGCGCCGCGTATTCGCCGACACCGAGCGCCAGAAGGCAACGCTCCAGTTCGCCAAAGTCGCCCGCTTGATCGAGGCGTTTGGCCCAGCCTGTAATCTGGCGCAGTGCTTCGACGTAGGTCGCCAGCCATGACAGGCTGTGTGCTGATTGTTGCGCCGCGTCAAAACTTCCGGCGGCATCAATTTCGCCACGCACGCCCCTTTTGGCGAGTTGCAGGATTCGATCCGCCGCCGTCACCGCGTTTTCAGCGGCTTCCATGAAGGCAGCGGGATTGTCCAGGAACGTGGTCGGCGTTGTCGGCATGATGATCCCGCGTCAGCAAACGGTGTTGCACTGCAGGATAATGCGATCGGCGACTGCCGCAACCGCATTCGGCGCCGCGTCGGCGCAAAGAGGCGATGACTGCCGACGTCAGCGCTTGGTTTGGAACGGGATCTGGTTGCCGCGGCCGTCGTAGTGGATGATCTCGACGGTGGCTTCCTCGATTTCGCCCCGGGTCAGGCTTTCCAGTCCGGCGGTGGCCTGTTTCAGCCGCTCGAGGCGTTTCAGGCGCGCAGCGGCCTGATGAGCCGGCGACATGCGCGGCGTCAGCACGTCACGCGGAGTCGCGGTGATCGGAGTGGCGGTCGCGACAGGTGCCGATGCCCTCTCCGGTGTTCCCGGCGTGGTCAATTCCGGAACCGGCCCCTGCACGGGGGCGGCAACGACCGCGGCTTTGGCGGGCTCGGCATCGCGGCGCGCAGTGTCTGCTTTCGGCTTCGCGGACGACACCTTGCCGGCGGCGGATTTCTTCTTCTTGCGCTTTTTCGGCTCGGTTGTGGTGCCCTCGACGGGCGCGGCGGCGCTGGGCTTGGCGTCCAGGAAGCTCGGAGCCGACTGCGGCACGGATTGCTTCAAGGCTTCCAGCAACGAACGCGGACGTGCCATCGGTTCGGCGCCGAGCGCGCGCTGCGCGTTGGCCGCGACGACTAGGGATACATTCTGCGATGCGGCCTTCACCCGTACCCGGGTGCGGAGGGGATTCTCAGTGTCTTTGGTCACTGCAGGCTCCAGTACGCGTGGCTACAACTCAAGATTACGTCACATCGCATCCGTGCTGACAAGGCTTGCCCCTCGCCGAGCTTGGCACAGCATGGTTAATGGTGGCTTATTCGCCGTTCGATTTCTAGCCGAACTTGGCTTGTGACGCCTCCAGAACGTCGCCAAAGGTGCGGATGCCCGTTGTCGGCGAGTTGACCAGAACCGCCATGTTGCCGGGTTTATGCTCGTTTTTACGCATGCGCATGTGCGCCTTGGGGATTTCGTTCCAGGGGAACACCTCCGACATCGACGGATCGATGCGCCGTTCCACGACCAGCTTGTTGGCTTGGGCCGCCTGCAGCAGGTTGGCGAAGTGGGAGCCCTGCACGCGCTTCTGGTGCATCCACAAGTAGCGAGCATCCATGGTCAGGTTATAGCCCGTGGTGCCAGCGCAAATGACCACCATGCCGCCGCGCTTCACCACCAGAAGAGACACCGGAAAGGTCGCCTCGCCCGGGTGTTCAAAGACGAAGTCGACGTTGTTGCCCTTGCCGGTGATTTCCCAGATGGCGGCCCCGAACTTGCGCGCCTCCTTCATCCAGGCGGCATATTCCGGCGTATTGACCTTGGGCATTTGGCCCCAGCAGTCGAACTTCTTGCGGTTGATGACGCCGCGCGCGCCGAGCTGCATGACGAAATCGCGCTTGTCGTCCTCCGACACCACGCCAATGGCGTTGGCGCCGGCGGTTGCGCAAAGCTGAATGGCCATGGATCCGAGGCCGCCGGATGCGCCCCAAACCAGCACATTATGGCCGGGACGCAGGATGTGCGGGCGGTGGCCGAACAGCATGCGGTAGGCGGTGGCAAGCGTCAGCGTATAGCAGGCGCATTCTTCCCAGCTCAGGTGCTTCGGTCGCTCCATGAGCTGGCGATCCTGCACGCGCGTGAACTGCGAGAAGGAGCCGTCCGGGGTTTCGTAGCCCCAGATGCGCTGGGACGGCGAGAACATCGGATCGCCGCCGTTGCATTCCTCGTCGTCGCCGTCGTCCTGGTTGCAGTGGATGACGACCTCGTCGCCGACCTTCCAGCGCTTCACCTTGGAACCGACCGCCCAAACGATGCCGGAGGCATCCGAACCGGCTATATGATAGGGCTGCTTGTGGCCGTCGAACGGCGAGATCGGCGTGCCAAGCGCCGCCCAGACGCCGTTGTAGTTGACGCCTGCAGCCATCACGAGGACCAGCACGTCGTGGCTGTCGAGCGGCCAGGTCGGCACCACTTCTATTTGCATCGCGGTATCGGGTTCGCCATGGCGTTCGCGGCGGATAGCCCAGGCGTACATGTTTTTCGGAACGTGGCCGAGCGGCGGAATCTCGCCTATTTCATAGAGATCCTTGGTGGCGACCTTGGGCTTGTCGCTGATCGCGGCGTTCGACTTCGACATGGCCTTCGCTCCCGGATGGCTGCATTTCTAACGGCGCGTAATGACTATTATTGCACCGCAGCATCGATCCGGGAAGCTGGTTTTCGCTCATGCCGACAGGCCTGTCGGAAACCGATTGTTGGTGAAAGTGTGTAACGCTTTTCCCTGGCACGGTCGGACAGGGGAGATTGCGGGCCATGGCGGACTACTGGATGAAGATGTTCCAGGTCGACCCGATCAGCTCGCCGCTGATCATTGTACTGTGCCTCGCGGGCAGTGCGATTTTGAAGTCCATGACACCGACGCCAGCCCTGGCGATCATCGCCGCGCCGATCAGCATGTTCAGCGCGTTCGCGGTTTACGCGGGCTGGCGCGACTACGGCATCACGCTCGGCGCGGAGAAGATACTGGATGTCGCGGCTGCCGCGGGCGTCGGGATGACGCTTGGTGCGGTAACCACGATCGTTCTGTATCGCGCTATCCTGGCGGTCAGCGCGCGATAGAGTCTCGCGCGTTTCCGATTTAAGCCTAGTCGCCAATCGCAAACACGCAGTCATCCCGGCGTAGTCGCCGGGATACATTTATCCCCTTGGCGCACCAATCGCGGGAAGCTGGATCCCGGGCATAAAGCCCGGGATGACATTAGCGATGGCCGGACTGGGATAGAGTTCAGCCTGCTGCGCGCGCCTTCAATTCGAGACGGCGCGCATGCAGGATCGGTTCGGTGTAGCCGCTCGGCTGCTCGCGACCCTTGAACACCAGATCGCAAGCGGCCTGGAAGGCGATCGACTTGTCGAAGTCGGCTGCCATCGGCTGATACAGCGCATCGCCCGCATTCTGCCGATCGACGATTGCCGCCATCCGCTTCATCGTCTCCATCACCTGCGCGTCCGTCGCCACGCCGTGACGCAGCCAATTGGCGATGTGCTGGGCTGAAATGCGCAGCGTCGCGCGGTCTTCCATCAGGCCGATGTCGTTGATGTCCGGCACCTTCGAGCAGCCGATCCCCTGGTCGATCCAGCGCACGACATAGCCGAGGATGCCCTGGGCGTTATTGTCGAGCTCGCGCTGGATTTCTTCCGGCGTCCAGTTCGGACGCGTGGCGACGGGGATCGACAGCAGGTCGTCGAGCTTGGCGCGTTGGCGGCTCTTCAAGGTCGCCTGCACCTCAGCCACGTTGACCGCATGATAGTGCGTCGCGTGCAGCGTGGCAGCCGTCGGCGAGGGCACCCAGGCGGTGTTGGCGCCAGCTTTCGGGTGGCCGATCTTGTCCTTCAGCATGGCCGCCATCATGTCCGGCATAGCCCACATGCCTTTGCCGATCTGCGCGCGGCCGGACAGCCCGCAGGCCAGGCCGATATCGACGTTCCAGGCTTCGTAGGCCGCGATCCACAGGGCCTGCTTCATGTCGCCCTTGCGGATCATCGGGCCGGCTTCCATCGAGGTGTGCATCTCGTCGCCGGTTCGATCGAGGAAGCCGGTGTTGATGAACATCACGCGCTCCTTGGCGGCGCGGATGGCTTCCTTGAGGTTGACCGTGGTGCGGCGTTCCTCATCCATGATGCCGATCTTGATGGTGTTGCGCGCCATGCCAAGGGCGTCTTCCACGCGCGAGAAGATCTCGCAGGCGAAGGCCACTTCTTCCGCACCGTGCATCTTCGGCTTCACGACGTACATCGATCCGGCGCGTGAATTGGCGCGACGGCCATTCGGTCCGATGTCGTGCAGCGCGATCGCGGCGGTGATCATGGCATCCATGATGCCTTCCGGCACTTCGGCGCCGTCGCGGTCCAGGATGGCCGGATTGGTCATCAGATGGCCGACGTTGCGCACCAGCATGAGCGAACGGCACTGCACGGAGACTGTCGAGCCATCCGGCGCGGTGTAGTCGAGGTCAGGGTTGAGCTTGCGCGTGAAGGTCTTGCCGCCCTTGGTCACCTGCTCGGTGAGGTCGCCCT
>JAEZBZ010000140.1 GCA_023412745.1 Pseudomonadota bacterium
TCGATCAGCAGCGCACCGCTGAAGAACGCGCCGATGAACGCGCCGGGAAAGCCGGCTATGATCAGCAGCATCGCGTTGCGGAAGATATGCCCATAGAGGACTTGGCGTTCACCGAGCCCCTTGGCACGCGCGGTCATCACATACTGCTTGCGGATCTCGTCGAGGAACGAGTTCTTGGTCAGGAAGGTCATGGTGGTGAAGGCGCCGAGCGCCATCGCGATGATCGGCAGCGTCAGATGCCAGAAATAGTCGACGACCTTGCCCCACAGCGACAGATCGCTCCAATAATCCGACGTCAGACCGCGCGATGGGAACCACTGGAAGAACGATCCGCCAGCGAACAACACCAGCAGAAGCACCGCGACGAGAAAGCCCGGAACGGCGTAGCCCAGAACCAGCACGCCGCTGGTCCACACATCGAAACGCTCGCCGTCGCGCATGGCCTTGCGAATGCCGAGCGGGATCGAAATCAGATAGGTGATCACCGTCATCCATATTCCGAGCGAAATGGAAACCGGCAGCTTCTCTTTCATCAATTCGACAACGCTGACGTCACGGAAATAGCTTTTACCGAAATCGAACATCAGAAAGTTCTTCATCATGATGAAGAACCGTTCGTGCGCCGGCTTATCGAAGCCGAACTGGACTTCGAGCTGCCGAATGAATTCGGGATCAAGCCCCTGCGCGCCGCGATAGCGGGCCCCACCGCCGCCAGCCTGTTGCGCGGCGGATGACTGGCTGCTCATGCCATCCGACCCGCCGCCACCGATCCGCGACGTCGCGGAAACGTCGGTGCCGGAAATCTGCGCGATGACACGCTCGACCGGCCCGCCGGGCGCGAACTGGATGATGATGAAACTGATGATCATGATCCCGAGCATTGTCGGGAAGATCAAAAGTATTCGTTTTAAAAGATAGGCGCCCATCCCGGATAGTTTGCTCCAGTTGGTTGATCGGCGTCAGTCATAACTAAAGTTTTGACGCTTTTTCCGCGTCGAACCACCACGTGTCGACTATGCCGCGGTCATAAAGCGGCTTGGTTTCAGGGCGGCTATATTTATTCCAATGCGCAACGGTATGAGACGCTTTGTACCACTGCGGCACCCAATAATGCCCGGCGCGCAAAACCCGATCGAGAGCCCGCATTGCCGCTTCCAGGTCATCGCGCGATTGGGCTTCGAGAACTTTCGCGGTCAGTGCATCGACCACCGGATCCTTGATGCCTGCCAAGTTATAGCTGCCCTCGGTGTCAGCGGATTCGGACCCATAGAAATTGCTCAATTCGAGACCCGGGGTCAGCCGCATCACATAGCGCTGCGTGATGATGTCGAAATCAAACGATTTCACGCGCCTTTCATATTGCGCCGGATCGACCCTTCGGATACTCGCATTCAAACCTATGGCCTGCAGGTTTTTCACATAAGGCGCCAACACGCGCTCGAATGACGGCTCGTTGATCAGGAACTCGATATCGAACGTCGCACCATCCTTGATGCGCTTGCCGCCCTTCAATTCCCAGCCGGCTTCGGTGAGTAATCGCGCGGCCTGACCGAGCAGGCGCCGGTCTGATCCGCTGCCGTCCGATACTGGAGAGATATACGGCTCTTCAAACACCTCTTTCGGAAGCTTGTCGCGGAACGGCTCCAGCAATGCCAGCTCGGCAGGTGATGGCTTGCCTGTCGCTTTTAGTGTCGAATTTTCGAAATAGCTGTTCGTGCGCTGATAAAGTCCGAAGAAAATATTCTTGTTCGTGAACTCGTAGTCGAATGCGAGATCGAGGGCCCTGCGCACTCGGATATCCGAGAACTTGGCGCGCCGCATGTTCATGAAGAAGCCTTGCGCACCCGACGGGCTTGCGTCTGGCATGGTCAGCAATTGCATGCGTCCATCGCGCACCGCCGGCACGTCATAGGCGGTGGCCCAATCACGCGCGGTGAATTCCTCGCGTAGATCGTAGGTGCCGGCCTTCAGGCTTTCGAGCGCTGCGGTGCGATCGCGATAATACTCGTAGCGCACCTCATCAAAATTGTAGCGGCCGACATTGACCGGTAGATTCTTAGCCCAATAGTCGTCGCGCCGCTTGAAGGTCGTATAGGCGCCTTGCCTGAAATCCGAGATGCGATAGGGGCCAGATCCGAGCGGCGGTTCCAGCGTGGTCTGATCGAAGTCGCGTGTCGCGTAAAACGCCTTCGCCAGCACCGGCAGGCCGGCAACCGTCAGCGGCAGATCGCGCAGGTTGCCGCCGGTAAATTCAAAACGCACGCGCCCCTTGTCGAGCGCCTCGGCCTTGGCAACGTCTCGCAGCATGATGCGATATTGCGGATGCCCTTTCGCTTTCAGCGTCTCAAACGAGAAGACGATATCGTCGGCCGTCACGTCCGATCCGTCGGAAAACCGCGCTTCGGGCCGCAACGTGAAGGTCACCGATTTGCGATCCTCCGCAAGTGCTGCGGATTTCGCCACCAATCCGTACACCGCGTCAGGCTCGTCAGCGGCGCGCACCATCAGCCTGTCGAACATCAGCTCAAGCCCCTGCGCTGAATCTCCGCGCAGGATGAACGGATTGAAGCTGTCGAATGTAATACGCGCGCCGGGACCGATATGGGCCAGCCGACCGCCTTTTGGCGCATCCGGACGGACGTAATCGAAATGCTTGAAGTCCGGCGCGTATTTCAGTTCGCCGAACGCCGACAGACCATGGCTTTCCGGCGGGTTGGCCGCGGCCGGAACCACGGCCATCAGTGAGAGGAGAACAACGGCCAGCGGCGACAGCCACCCCCGCCAGAGTGGATTTACGGCCAGCCTTGCCTGCCTCATAGGCCTCCCCTTGCCTTCATCATCTGCCACGCGCCGCCGCTAGCCTATGCTGCGCAGCCGGATCAACCCACCATACGCGCATGAACGATACCGCCTGCTCCGGCAGCCGCTGCGGATGGCCGAACATGGCCCACGTCGCCACACGATCATACGGCGTATGCCACTGCGGCACGACATAGTGATTCCAAAGCAGCACGCGGTCCAGCGCCCTTGTTGAAGCTACGAGCTCCGTACGGTCCTTGGCGTAGATGATTTTGTCGATCAGCTTGTCGATGGCCGGGTTGCGGATACCGATCGTGTTGCGGCTGCCATCCGTGCCCGCGGCAGCCGAGCCCCAGAAGTCCCGCTGCTCATTTCCGGGCGAGTTGGACTGCGGGAACGAGTCGACGATGATGTCAAAGTCGAACGTATCGGAACGGCGCTGGAACTGTGAGGTATCGACCACGCGCACATTCACCTTGACGCCGAGCCGTTCAAGGTTCGCCTTGAAAGGCAGCACGACGCGCTCGAAATCCGGCTGGACGAGCAGGAATTCCGCCGTCAACTGTTCTCCCGCGGCGTTGGTCAGCACACCGCCTTTGGGTGTCCAGCCAGCTTCCGAGAACAGCTTTGCCGCCTGACGCAAATGGTTGCGGGCATCCTCCGGTGTGTTGTTGATCGGGTTCTTCCACTCGGTTGTGAAGACCTCGGGCGGGATCTCGCTCTCGATCTCCTTAAGGATCTCCAGTTCGCGACCGGTCGGCAGCCCCGTCGCCTGCAGGTCGGAATTGCCGAAGTAGCTCTCGACCCGGCTGTACTGATCGAAGAAAAGGTTCTTGTTCATCCACTCGAAATCGAACGCCAGATTGAACGCCTGACGCACGCGCGGATCCTGGAACTGCTTGCGGCGCGTATTGAATACGAACGCCTGCATCGCCGTCACATTCTTGACCGGCAACTGCTCCTTCTTCACCAGCTCCTTATGCACGGCGTCGAAATCGAACGCGGTCGCCCAGTTCTTGGCGCTGCTCTCGCGCCAGAAATCGATACCGCCCGATTTGAACGCCTCGAAGGCTGGCACGCGGTCGCGGAAATAGGTGAAGACCAGTTCGTCGAAGTTCCACTGGCCGATGGAAACTGGCAGGTCCTTGCCCCACCAATCCTTGACCCGCTCATAGACGATGCTGCGGCCGGGATCGACCGACTTGATGCGATACGGGCCTGATCCCAGCGGAATTTCCAGCGAGCTGCGGGCCAAGTCGCGCGGTTCGCCGTTGGCACCCTTGCCTTCCCAGAAGTGCTTCGGCAGCACCGGCATCTGGCCGACGATCAACGGCAGCTCGCGATTGCCCTTCTGGTCGAAATGGAAGGTTACCTCGTGGTCGCCGGTCCGCTCGGCGCGGACGACGTTGCGATAGTAGGCGTTGTAATGCGGGTGCGCCTTCTTCAGCGCGTCTAGCGTAAAGATGACGTCGTCGGGCGTTATCGGCTTGCCATCGTGGAAACGGGCTTCCGGCCTCAGGCTGAAGGTTGCCGAGGAAAAGTCATCCGGATACGACACCCACTCCGCGACAAGCCCGTACTCCGTCGATGGCTCGTCCGGGCTCGACACCATGAGCTGGTCGTAGATGAGGCCAAGGCCCGTCGCAGCGCTGCCGCGCACCGAGAAGCCGTTGAGGCTATCGAAAGACCCCATTGCCCACTGGCGCACCGTGCCACCCTTGGGAGCATCGGGATTCACCCAGTCGAAGTGTTTGAAATCAGAGCCGAATTTTGGCTCACCGATCAGAGATAGCGCGTGATGGCGCGTCGCAGTATCCGCACGCGACGGGCTAGCGCTCACAGCGAATGCCGACGCCACCAGGGCAACAGCAACCAAGCTGTTGAAGATTCTACGCTGTAGACGCGCCTTCATCGACGGTTTGTCTCCCACGCTAGCGGCGATTCGCGCCGCGCAACCTCCCGGTCAGATGAGGCCCCTGCGCTTTGCAAGCAACACTCATAATGAAACTTATAACAGCAAATACGACCCAGCCAATTTGATGGCGGGTCGCATTTGCGTGAATGCAGCCTTATGTTCGAATGCAGCAGACGCGACGCGTCGCACTGCCCATCAGTTGGGCAGCGGAACTGGATTGTCGCTCAGCGTGCGCAGATACGAGATCAGGTCAGCCAGCTCGGCGTTGTCCTTGATGCCGGCGAAGGCCATCCGGTTGCCCGGTGCGTAGCCGCGAGGATCATGAATGAAGTTCGCCAGGTTCTCGTA
Source organism: Pseudomonadota bacterium (assembly GCA_023412745.1). Lineage (GTDB taxonomy): Bacteria > Pseudomonadota > Alphaproteobacteria > Rhizobiales > Hyphomicrobiaceae > ZC4RG25. The sequence goes on from JAEZBZ010000140.1 coordinate 5,063, forward strand.
GGTCCAATCGCCGCCCTTGTCCTTGAGAGCAGCCGAATAGTTGAACCCTTCCGTGCCAGCCTTGTGACGGCCAACGACGCCATACAAGTTCGGACCGGTGGCGTTCTTGCCACCCTTGTCCGGCGTGTGACAGGTCGTGCAGCGCTTGAACGCGGCCTGGCCGTTGGCCGGATTGGCCTTCTGCAGCAGGCCGGTGAAGGCCGCGAAATCGATACCAGACTTGGCAGCAGCCGCGCCGCCCTCGGTGGCCGCAGGCGCCGCAACCGGCAGTGTGAAGCCAGGCTTCTCAAGCTTACCGCTTGTGCGCAGATCGATGAACGTCGAGGCGCCAAACATCACCAGCAGTGCCGAAATCACAGCACCCGCGATTTTGTTTAATTCAAAGCTATCCATTCCGCCCCAGCCCTCTGTGTGCCTGTCTCTTTACACATCTGACGCTGCCGACGACTAGTCG
>JAEZBZ010000150.1 GCA_023412745.1 Pseudomonadota bacterium
GCGAAACCGCGATAGCTGATCGCCGCCTTCAGCAACGGGATGAGCTGCTTCTTGTCGCCGGAGAAGGAACGGGCAACGAAACCGGCTCCGAGTTGAATGGCCATCTGGCACAGATCGATCGGGTCGAACGGGTTAGCCTCGCCTTTCTTGGACGGCGATGACTTGTCGTTGGTGGCCGAGAACTGCCCCTTGGTCAGGCCGTAGCAGCCGTTATTCATGACCACATAGGCCATGTTCAACTGACGACGGACGACGTGCGCGAACTGGCCGAAGCCGATCGACGCGGTGTCACCGTCACCGGACACGCCGAGATAGACCAGCTCGCGGTTGGCGAGATTGGCACCCGTCGTCACCGACGGCATGCGGCCATGCACACTGTTGAAACCATGGCTGCGGCCAAGGAAGTACGTCGGCGCCTTCGACGAACAGCCGATGCCGGAGATCTTGGCGATGCGATGTGCCGGCAGATCGAGCTCGAAGCAGGCCTCGATGATCGCGGCCGTGATCGAGTCATGCCCACAGCCCGCGCATAGCGTCGACATCGAGCCTTCGTAGTCGCGGTGCGTCAGGCCCAACTCATTCTTCTTGAGCGCGGGATGATAGGCAGCTGGCTTCTGAATGTAGCTCATCGCTTTGTCCTCACTCGGCCGCGACCTTGACAGGGCCCATGCTGGCGCGAACCGCGCCATGCACGAACGCAGCCGTCAGGGGCATGCCGTCGAAATTCAGGGTGGCGACCAGTTTGTCGCCCTCGATACCGGCTTCGAGCATCAGCAGTGAACGCATCTGCGCGTCCCGGTTCTGCTCGACAACGAACACGCGATCGTGGGCATCACAAAATGCCTTGACCTCGTCCGCGAACGGGAAGCCCTTCAGCCGCATGGCATTGACGCGGATGCCGTCCGCCTCCAGCTCTTCCAGCGCCTCCAGCACCGCCGGCCGCGTCGCACCGAAATAGATGATGCCGATACGGGCGCGCGGATCGCGGGTTTCGACTTCAGGCTTCGGCACCAACGTCTTCGCGGTTTCAAACTTGCGCGAGATGCGGCGCATGTTCTCCGCATTGATGCGGCCGTCTTCCGTATAGCGCGCATAAGCATCGTGCGAGGTACCGCGCGTGAAGTACGAGCCCTTACTGGGATGCGCGCCCGGCAGCGTGCGATACGGAATACCGTCGCCATCGGCATCGCGATAGCGGCCCCAGTCCTTGGCGGCATCGAGACCGGCTGCGTCCAGCACCTTGCCGCGATCATGCACGGTGGCGTCGTCCCAGACGAAGGGGTCGGTCATCCAGTCGTTCATGCCGATGTCGAGATCGCTCAACACCATCACCGGCGTCTGCAACCGCTCGGCCAGATCGAAGGCCTTCGCGCCCATCGAGAAGCACTCGTTGGGATCGGACGGGAACAGCAGCACATGCTTGGTGTCGCCGTGCGAAGCATAGGCGCAGGCCATCACGTCGGATTGCTGCGTGCGGGTCGGCATGCCGGTCGATGGACCACCGCGCTGGATGTTGAACAGCACGACCGGAACCTCGGCGAAGTAGGCAAGGCCCAGGAATTCGCTCATCAGCGAGATGCCCGGTCCCGACGTCGCGGTGAACGAGCGCGCCCCGTTCCAGCCCGCGCCGATCGCCATGCCGATCGCGGCCAGTTCGTCTTCGGCCTGCACGACGGCGCCCAGTACGGTGCCGTCCTCATCGACGCGCAGCCGCTTCATATAGCCTTCGAACGCTTCGGCGACCGAGGTGGAGGGCGTGATCGGATACCAGGAGCAGACCGTAGCGCCTGCAAAGATCGCGCCGAGACCGGCCGCGCTGTTGCCCGTCACCATGATCTTGCCCTTCGCGCCTTCCGCCTTGCGTAGGCTGATCGGCAGCGGGCAGTGAAAATTTTCGAGCGCATAATCGCGGCCGAGGTTGACCGCTTCGAGGTTGGCCGCGACCAGCTTCTCCTTGCCGCGAAGCTGATCGCCGATGACGGTCTTCAGCACCTCCATGTCCATATCGAGCAGCGCACTCAGCGCGCCGATGTAGACCATGTTCTTGAAAAGCTGCCGTTGCCGCGGATCGCTCCACTTCTTGGCGCACATGGCGGCAATCGGGACCGGCAGGATCTGGATGTCATCGCGCGGCCAGTTACGCGGCATCGTCGAGTCATAAAGCAGCCAACCCCCAGGCACGACCTCGGCCAGATCCTCGCGGAAGGTCTGCGGGTTCATGGCGACCATCAGGTCGATGCCATCGCGCCGCGCGAGATAGCCCTTCTCGCTGACCCGCACCTCGTACCAGGTCGGCAGGCCCTGGATGTTGGAAGGAAAGATGTTCTTCGGGCTGACCGGCACTCCCATGCGGAACACCGTCTTGGCGAACATCGTGTTGGCGCTCGCCGAACCGGAACCGTTCACGGTCGCGAACTTGCAGACGAAATCGTTGACCCCGCTCATGAGCCTTATGAACCTTGTTATCAGCCTAGATAAGCTTGGTGATGGGTAAGGCAGGACCGAGCGGCCTGAGCCTCGACGTACATGAATTTCTGCATATCCCAGGCGCCAGTCGGACAACGCTCAGCGCACAGGCCGCAATGCAGGCAGACGTCCTCGTCCTTGACCATGACACGGCCGGTCTTGAGGACATCGGAGACGTACAGATCCTGCGAGGTATTCCGCGCCGGAACGCGCAGACTTTCGCGCAATTCCGCCTCTTCGCGATTCTCGGTAAAGTTGATGCAATCGACCGGGCAGATATCCATGCAGGCATCGCACTCGATGCATAGCGAGCGCTCAAAGACCGTCTGTACATCGCAGTTCAGACAACGCTCGACTTCCTTCGCCGCCAGTTTGTCGTCATAGCCGAGTTCGACCTCGACTTTCAGATTGCGCAGCGATGCCGCCATATCGGCATGCGGAACCGCAACGCGCCGGTCAGCCGCGTAGTTGTTCGAGTAAGACCACTCATGAATGCCCATCTTCTGGCTGACCAGATTGGAGCCGGGCGCGGGACGCTCGGTCAGCGTCTCACCGTTGCAAAACAGGTCGATCGAGATCGCCGCCTGATGGCCATGCGACACCGCCCAGATGATGTTCTCCGGACCCCACGCCGCATCGCCACCGAAGAACACGCCCGGCCGCGTCGACATCATGGTCACGCGGTCGACCTTCGGCATTTCCCATTCATTGAACTCGAGACCCAGGTCGCGCTCGATCCACGGGAAGGCATTGTCCTGGCCGATCGCCATCAGCACGTCGTCGCACGGCACCACGACTTCTTCGCCGGTCGGGATCAGCTTGCGGCGGCCATCGACATACTCGGCGCGCATCTTGTCGAACCGCACGCCAACGAGACGCCCGTCCTCTACGATGAATTCCTTCGGGTTGTGATTATCGAGGATCGGAATGCCTTCATGCTCGGCGTCCTCGATTTCCCAGGCCGAGGCCTTCATATCCTGGCGCGGCGAGCGCACCGTGACCTTGACTTCCTCGGCGCCGAGACGCAGCGCCGTGCGGCAGCAGTCCATAGCCGTGTTGCCGCCACCGATAACCACAACACGGCGGCCGATCTTCTCGACGTGCTCGAACGCCACCGAGGTCAGGAAGTTGATGCCGATGTGAATGTTGGCGGACGCTTCCTTGCGGCCGGGGATATTGAGGTCCTTGCCCTTCGGTGCGCCAGTGCCGACGAATACCGCGTCGAACCCTTCATCCAGGATCGCCTTGAGACTCTTCACCTTATATCCGAAGCGCGGCTCGACGCCGAAGCCCAAGATGCGTTCGACTTCCTCGTCCAGCACCTTGCCGGGCAGACGGAACGCCGGAATGTTGGTCCGCATCAGACCGCCGCCTTGCGGGTCTTTCTCGAACAGCACACACTGATAGCCAAGCGGCATCAGATCGCGGGCCACCGTCAGCGACGACGGACCGGCGCCAAGCAGCGCGATGCGCTTGCCGTTCTTCTGCTTCGGGATCTCGGGCAGGAAATTGTCGATGTCTCCCTTGTAGTCGGCGGCGACGCGCTTCAGCCGGCAGATCGCGACCGGCTTCTCCTCGACACGTCCGCGGCGGCAGGCCGGCTCACACGGACGATCGCACACGCGGCCGAGAATGCCCGGAAAGACGTTCGACTCCCAATTCAACATATAGGCCGCTGCATAGCGGCCCTGGGCGATCAACCGGATATATTCCGGGACTGGGGTATGCGTGGGACAGGCCCACTGACAGTCTACGACCTTGTGGAAATACTTCGGATTGGAAATGTCCGTCGGAGCCATTCCCCGGCTCCGCGTGCGCAGCGCAACTTCGCCTTGCGGCATAATCTCTTCGTCCTCTGGTCGTTTCTCGCCCCGGGGTCGTGTCCGACCCTACATCCATATTTAGTTCAATTTAGATATCCAACCATAGCTGTGACAAGCGCTTCCGATGCGCAATCCACCTATGCCCAGCATTCACAGCATGGTGCATCGC
>JAEZBZ010000155.1 GCA_023412745.1 Pseudomonadota bacterium
GCACAGTATCGCGCGCCCTCGGCGCCGGCGACACCATCGCCGGTCCGGACCAGCGCGAGTTCTCGCCGCTGTTTCCCTCCTATCGGTCCTTTCTGGCAGATCTTCTCGGCCTGCGCTTCGTCGCGACACCAATCCCGATAGAGAAAATCGACCCGACCCTTCAGCGCGGTGACCTCAACCTCATCGCGCGCACCAGTGACGCATACATCTATGAAAACCCGGATGCGATGCCGCGTGTGATGATCGCCAGCAGTTGGCAGCGTGCCGACTTCTCGAAGATGATGACCACCGGCCAATGGCCCAAGTTCGATCCGCGCCAGACCGTGCTGCTCGAACATGGTGTTGCAAGCGTCGACGAGAAGAAGACCAATCTGCCCGACAGCATTCTCAACGAGCAGAGCGCGATCATCTACACCTACGAAAACACCGTCGTCGAGATCGAGGTGGAGACCGACCGCCCGGGTTTGCTGATTCTGAACGATGCCTGGCATCCGTGGTGGACAGCAGAGGTCGATGGCAAGGAAACCGAGGTTCTGCGCGCCAATGTGCTGTTCCGCGCCGTCGAGGTTCCAGCCGGCCGACATTTCGTGCGTTTCGAGTTCAAACCGTTCTCCGGCGCCGTGCAGGAATTGAGCGAGAAGCTGTTCGGCCCCGAGGCCCCTGTGCAGACGCAAAGCGCGGCGGCCGTGTCATTGAACAATGCCCCTTCGTCGCAACGGCAGGCCCAACCTGCCGCGCCGGGTTTCACCGATTGGTGGTGACGGGTCTCCCCGGCCGGTTCACGGCTACCGAGGCGCAATACCGCTTTGCACCGCCTGCCAGACGGTAAGCGCCTGCCGTGTCGCGGCAACGTCGTGCACGCGGATGATCTGGGCGCCCTGACCGACCGCGGCCAGCGCCGCAGCGACCGATCCCGACACGCGTTCCGCCGCCACCTCAACGCCACTCAGCGAACCGATGAACCGCTTGCGCGACGCGCCCATCAGCAGCGGAAGACCCAGGCCGTGGAAGATCGACAGCTCGGCCATGAGCTGCAGATTGTGCTGCAGCGTCTTGCCGAAGCCGATGCCCGGATCGATGACGATCCGCGCCCGGTCGATGCCAGCAGCCTCAGCATCCGCAATACGCTGTTCGAGGTAGTCGAACACATCGAGCGTTACGTCGTCGTAGCGCGGATCCTGCTGCATCGTTTTGGGGTCGCCCAGCGCGTGCATCAGCACCACGGGAAGCCGGCTTTCGGCTACCGCCTCCATCGCCTCGGGATCATAGGTGAGCGCGGAGACATCGTTAAGAATATCAGCGCCTGCTGCCGCGGCGCGGCGCATGACCTCCGCCTTGCGCGTATCCACCGAGATGCGTGCGTTGGTGCGCCCGACCAACCCTTCCAGCACTGGCATCAGGCGGCGCAGTTCTTCCTCGGTCGAAACCGCATCTGACCCTGGCCGCGTCGATTCCGCACCGAGATCCAGGATGTCCGCGCCCTCGGCCTCGAGTTGCAGCGCGTGCCGGATCGCAGCCTCGGCAGAACCAAGCCGCCCACCGTCTGAGAAGCTGTCCGGGGTGAGATTGACGATGCCCATGATGAGCGGACGATCGAGCGGCAGGCCGGCCAACCGCGGGCGCGGCGCCCGGAAAGCTTCCAGCAGAGCCGCGGCCGCAGGCGTATGCGCCCCCCAGTCCCGCTCGCAGAACTCGCCCAGCCCGACAATCCGCGACCGCCGCTGTTTCCCTATTCGCTCGATGATCTCCAGAGAGAGGAATTCCAGCCAGCCATCGCCGAGCCGCAGCGCGGCGACTTCATAGTCATCGTTCGTGCGATGCAGGGATGCCGAAAGGCCGACAGGTCTGGAATACAGGGTGCGGGGCATGGTTATTCTAATGCGGGAGTTGGTGAAGCCGTGAAATGGTGACGTGGTGTGATGGCGGACAATCTCACCTTACGATTTCACGAGCAGCAAAAACATAACGGCCGCAGATCACTCTGCGGCCGTCGCATTCAGTTCAACCGGAATACATCACACCTGCGGCTGGGGCTCCATGCCGCCTGTGCCCGGCTCTTCGCGCGGCGGACGCGGCTTGCCGGCCGTCGGAACCGCGGAACCGATCGGGCCCTTGGTATCCTCGTCGTCGTCGCGGCGCACGATCTTTTCGCCACGCATCACAGCGAGGCACTCGTCGCCGCTGATGGTCTCGAACTCCATCAAAGCCTGCGTGATGGCTTCCAGCTCCTTGCGGTGCGCGCCCATCAGCTCCCAGGCCTTCTTCTCGCCGTCGGTGACGATGCGGCGGATTTCTTCGTCGATCAGCTTGGCGGTGCCTTCGGACATGTTCTGGCGCTGCGTAATGGCGTGGCCGAGGAACACTTCCTGCTGATTGTCGGTGTAACGCAGCGGTCCGAGCACTTGGCTCATGCCCCACTCCGTCACCATCCGGCGTGCCAGATCGGTCGCCTGCATGATGTCGCTGGAGGCACCCGTGTTCAGATGCTCCTTGCCGTACACCGACTGCTCGGCGACGCGGCCGCCGAAGCACATGGCGATCTTGGCTTCGCACCACTGCTTCGAGTAGCTGAGCTTATCGCGCTCCGGCAGGCTCATCGTCACGCCCAGCGCGCGGCCACGCGGGATGATGGTCACCTTGTGCAGCGGGTCGCCGCCCGGCATCAGAATATTGATCAGCGCGTGACCAGCCTCGTGATAGGCGGTCGCCAGCTTCTCCTCCTCGGTCATTGCCATCGACCGGCGCTCGGCGCCCATCATGACTTTGTCCTTTGAATCCTCGAACTCGAGCTGCGTCACCAGACGCTTGTTGCGGCGGGCAGCCAGCAGCGCGGCCTCGTTGACCAAGTTGGCGAGGTCGGCACCGGAGAAGCCCGGCGTACCACGCGCGATGACCTTGGGGTCGACGTCCGGCGACAGCGGAACCTTGCGCATGTGCACGCGCAGGATCTTCTCGCGACCATTGACGTCGGGATTGGGAACCGTGATCTGGCGGTCGAAGCGGCCCGGACGCAGCAGCGCGGGGTCGAGCACGTCGGGGCGGTTGGTTGCGGCGAGGATGATGATGCCCTCGTTCGCTTCGAAGCCGTCCATCTCGACAAGCAACTGGTTCAGCGTCTGCTCGCGCTCGTCGTTACCACCGCCGAGGCCTGCGCCACGATGCCGGCCGACCGCATCGATTTCATCGATAAAGATGATGCACGGCGCATTTTTCTTGGCCTGCTCGAACATATCGCGGACGCGGCTGGCGCCGACGCCGACGAACATTTCAACGAAGTCCGAACCAGAGATCGTGAAGAACGGCACGTTGGCTTCGCCGGCCACCGCACGGGCGATCAACGTCTTGCCGGTGCCCGGAGGGCCGACCAACAGGCAGCCGCGCGGAATGCGGCCGCCGAGACGCTGGAACTTCTGCGGGTCGCGCAGGAACTCGACGATCTCCTGCAGGTCGACCTTGGCTTCATCGACACCAGCGACATCCTCGAAGGTGACGCGCCCATGCCGCTCGGTCAGCAGCTTGGCCTTCGACTTGCCGAAGCCCATGGCGCGGCCCGAGCCGGACTGCATCTGGCGCATGAAGAACACCCACACTGCGATCAGCAGCAGCATCGGGAACCAGGACACCAGCACGCTCAGGAACGACGGCACGTCTTCATCCGACGGCCGGGCTGCAATCTTGATGTGCTGCTGGCGCAGGCGCTCCACGAGGCCCGGATCTTCCGGCGCGTAAGTGGTGAACGGCATCGCGTTGTCGGTGAACTTGCCCGAGATGCGATTGCCCTGGATCAGCACCTCCGAAACCGTGCGCGATTCAACAGCGCTCAGGAACTCGGAGTATGGAATGTCATTCCCGCGGCGGGTCTGCGCAGGGTTTTGGAACAGATTGAACAGAGCGACCAGCAGGAGGCCAATAATGACCCAGATCGCAAAGTTCCGAAAATGAGGGTTCATCCGAAATCCCTTTGAGCCGCCTCTCGTCGCCGCAAATCAACACGAGGCATTACTGAACCGGGGGCAGTAACGTCGCTTGATGGGCTCGCCTACAGATAGGTGCCAGTAAATCGTTTGCCAAGTTGCCGCGCGGCTCTCCTCGCAGCGTACAACTCGACGATCCGGTCCCACTGTCAACCAACACTGTACCATCAAATATGGCAGAAAACCTAACCGCTAGCACCTCATGTGTCGTCACGCCTCGGTTGCAAAAACTGCAGCCACGTGCCGCGGCGCGAATTGCATAGCCAGTAGAGCCTTTCGGCCGTCCGCTGGCCCTCCAAGCGCAGGTTCTTCGCGCCCAAGATACCCCACTGCGACGATATCCGCGCCTTCCCGCAACGCCGGCAGGGTTGCAGCGGCGTCTGCCGGAATTTTGAGCCTCGCCAGTCCTCGATGGCGCCGCTTGAGCTGGGCGAAATCCGCGACCCCAAGGGGTCCGAGTTGCAGCGCCCCATTAAATCCCCCATCCAGGCTGACGTAGAATCTGCGGTCCCAGAACACGCCCTGTCCTGGCCGCAGCGTGATCGACGGCAGCGGCCGCCGTCCAGGCTCGCGATAGACTGCCACCATGCCCCCGGTCCCACCCCCGGCGCTATGTGACCGGCCCGGCTTTCTGGCGATCACCGCACCGGCCAGGGTTAGCCCCAGGGTTTGCCCGTGCGGTTGCTTCAAGCGATCGAGCAGCACCTCCAGTTGACCAAGACCGACCGGCGCGCGCTGCCCTCCGAAGGCGGCGATCACCGCGCCAAGCAGGCGCAACGCAACGTCCGCCGGGGCATGCGCCAGAGCCTCGGCGTCGATGCTCGCCCATGCACCGTCGTGCAGATCCACCGACGTTCGGGCGAGTTCGGCCTGCGCGGTGCGCAGAGCCACGCGCGCCGATGCCAGGCGCCGCGCGCTGGTCGCCAACCCGGTGGCGGTCAAGCCGAGTGTCGCCCGGGCAGCACCCGCCGCCCGCACACGAACCCGCTCGTGGCGCGTATCGCGGTTGCTGGGATCATCGCGAAACCGTCCGCCGGCCGCTGCCAGACTGGCCCGCAACCGCTCGCCCGGGACATCCAGAAATGGCCGGCAGACCATGACCGTCCGTTCCTGTACCGGATGCCCAAGACGCAACCAGATGCGCCGCTCGGAGGGCCGCATGGCCGAAAGTCCATCGAGGCCGCTGCCCCGCGCCAGCCGCATCAGCACCGTCTCGGCCTGATCGTCCTGGTGATGCGCCAGCAGGACCTGTCGCGGATGCGGCAGGTCTTCAGCGCCGATATGCCCGCAAATCAACTCGTAACGCGCCTCGCGGGCTGCTTCCTGGATACCGGATTTGGGTTTGGCACCATCCCAGAGCAGCGTGACATGCGCGAGCCCCAGTGCTTCGGCTTCCGCCGCAACAAATGCCGCTTCATCCCCAGAGTCCCGCCGCAAGCCATGATCGACCGTCAGCACCAGAACCGGCGCGACCCCGAGAGACAGTTCGGCTGCGCGAGCCGCGGTCCTGGCCCAGCCGGCGATCAGATGCATCATCCCCATGCTGTCCGCACCGCCGGACACCGCGAGGGCAACCGGCAGTCGAATGTCCCGCAACAGGCGATTGCGCTCCTGAGGACCGATCGGCTGGTCCCGCGCGTCGTCCATCAGCAGCCGACGCGCTGGCGCTCGGTCTGAGCGCGTGTCTTCACGTGCGATGGCGCATTGGGAAACCGCGAGCCCAGCTCAGCGTAGGATGAGCACGCAGCCTCCTTCTGACCCAGCCGATCGAGCGACATGGCGAGCTTGAGCAGGCTGTCCGGAGCCTTGGCGCTGGCGCCATATGTCTCGTAACCCTTCAGGAACGCCGTCGCGGCGGCCTTGAATTGACCGCGCACATACAGCGACTCGCCCAGCCAATACTGGGCATTGCCAGCCAGCGGATCGCTCGGATAGCGCTGGAGGAAGTCATCGAACGCCGTCTCCGCCGCACTGTAGTTCTGCTGTAGCAGATAACCGTAGGCCGTCTCGTAAGCCTGCTTGGCGCTACCGCCGCTATCTCCGCCCGGCATCGCGAAGGCCTGCTGACCACGACCGGCAGGCGCCTCTTGATCGATGAAGCGGCCAATCTGGTCGCCACTGCCGCCCGGCGTCACGACCGTGGATCCAAAACCGCCGCCAAACGATGGCGGGCTTGCCGTCCCGGCACGCGGCGCGGGTGCGCTATCCCGTGCAATCGGCTGCGAAGCAAAGCCGCCGCCGCCTGGACCACGTGCTTCTCCGGCGCGGGCACCCTGCCCGGACAGCTGCTCTACCTGGGCGGTCAAGGCGCGGATCTGCGTTTCCAGCGCATCGATGCGATTCGATTCCACGCCTCCCAGGCTACCGGACATGGCCGGCGCCGAACGCATCGACGGAGCCCCGCCGCCCGCATTGCGGGCCAGCGATTCCAGCGTCCCAACCAAGACCTGCATGTCGACGAGCTGCTCTTCGAGCTGCTCAACACGCTGGCGCAATTGCGAATCGCTGCCGTCAGAACCGCCCTTGGCCGCTGGCGCCTGCTGCGGACGCGCCTGCTTCTGCGCTTGGGCAACCTGAAATTCCGCACGCGACTGCTGCGCGGGCTGCTGTGCCACGGCCTGGGCCGCCGACAGCAGCACCGCCGCGGCAAAACCAAGCACATGCAGTTCGCGACGTCTGGCCATTGAACTCTTCCCGCCTGTCCCCTTGCTGGGCTGCAAGAACCCAGCACTTCCATATGATTGCGTCCGAAGCTGCGCCGGTCACGCCCCAATTGTCAACGCGTCGGCCCGGTTTCCCGCAGGGATGCGTTCCGCGACGACCTTTGACCACCGGTCGCGGCCATCGGATGATGTTCGCCCTGGCCCCTCGGCTGATAAACGACAACCACGCGCCTGTTATGGACCGCGCAGGAACCGTCACCGCAGATTGCGACACGATCATTCTTGCCACGCGCATCAAGGACGATTCGCTCGGCGGCAACGCCGGCCTGGATCAGCAGCTGCCGAACCGATTCGGCGCGCTCCAGAGACAGATCGAAATTCCGGGAATCCGACCCGATATCGTCAGCGTGCCCCACGACAACGACGCGCCCGTTCGGAAACCGGTTGATCCATTCCGCCTGGGCTTCGAGCGCGGCCCGCGCCCGCGTCCCCAGCGCGGCACTGCCGTCGCTAAAGAATACCCGGTCTCCGACGTCGTTTCTGAACCTGTCCTGCCACGCCTGCGCGACGCGCGCGGGGACTTCGGCCGACGGGACTGTCGTCAAAACACCGAGGAGAACGCCGTCCTCGTCATCCGCCCCCGCCAGTGGCGCGGCCAAGCCCAGCATCAGGGCTGCACTTGCAATGATCCCGAAAAACCTGCCGGCGACAAAGCACTTGAAGTGCATCATCACGCCCATACTCCGATCACACCCACGTCTCTCCGCATCGACAAGGGTTGGCCAACAGTAGGGCAAAACTTTGATCCGACAGAGGAAGCAGGCTGCGCACGATGGCCTGCTTCCATCAATGAGCCAAGTCGCCGGCATCCGGATGGCCATCACAGCCACCACAAGCTCCGGCGACTAAATCATCCGCTGAGGAAATTAGCTTCCGGCGCGATTGTTCAGGACTGTCTGCGCACGACGATTCTGCGACCAGCAGGAGATATCGTTGCAAACTGCCACCGGCCGCTCCTTACCGAACGAGATCGTCCGAATCCGCTGACCGTTAATGCCGTTGCGGGACAGGAACTCGCGAACCGACGTTGCACGCCGGGCACCCAGCGCGATGTTGTACTCACGCGTACCGCGCTCATCGGCGTGGCCTTCAATGGTGATCGTGTACTGCGGATACTGCTGCAGCCAACGGGCCTGATTGGCCAGCGTCTGCTGAGCCTCCGGCGTCAGATCGGTACTGTCGGTGGTGAAATAGACGATGTCGCCGACATTCTGGACGAAGTCACGCTGAGATCCCGGAGTAGCTGGTCCGTGTCCGCCCGGACCAAGGTTCGCGTTCTCGAGATCCTTGTTGGCGCATGCGCTGGCCGACAGCGCGAGCAGTAAGATCGCTCCGACGCGCGCCCAACCTGCAATCCGCTTCAAGGTCCCCATAATCGATT
>JAEZBZ010000196.1 GCA_023412745.1 Pseudomonadota bacterium
GCCTGCTCAACCGCGAATGCGAGATGGCCATCGCCGGAGGCGTGACCATCGAGCTGCCGCACGGCCGCGGTTACCTCTACCAGGACGGCGAGATCCTCTCGACCGATGGGCATTGCCGCGCCTTCGACCATCGCGCGTCGGGCACGGTATTCGGCAGCGGCGTCGGCGCGGTTGTTTTGCGCCGGCTGGAAGACGCACTGGCTGATGGCGATCCGATCCACGCCGTGATCAAAGCCACCACTATCAACAACGACGGCGCGGCAAAGGCCGGCTATCTCGCGCCCAGCGTCACCGGCCAGGCCGAAGCCATCGTCGAAGCCCAGGCGCTCGCGGGCGTCGAGGCAAACTCCATTTCCTATGTCGAATGCCACGGCACCGGCACTTATCTAGGCGATCCGATTGAGATCGAAGCGCTGACCCAGGCGTTTCGGCAGACGACGGACCAGCGCGCCTTCTGCCGCGTTGGTTCTGTGAAATCCAATATCGGACATCTCGATACCGCGGCCGGCGTGGTCAGCCTGATCAAGACCGTTCTGGCCGTTAAGCATGCCGAGATGCCGCCGACGCTCGGCTTCGAGAAGCCGAACCCGTCGATCGATTTCGCCAGCAGCCCGTTCATCGTCAACGACCGGCTGACGCCGTGGCCCAAGAATGCCTTCCCGCGCCGCGCGGGCGTGAACTCGCTCGGCGTCGGCGGCACCAACGCGCACGCCATCATCGAGCAGGCACCGGACACGGCCACCCGTTCCGACGCCGGCAAAACTCAAGACAAGCCGCAACTCCTCGTGTTGACCGCAAAGAGCCGCAAGGCGCTCGACGACGCCAGCGCGCGGCTTGCCAGGCACCTCGACGCGCATCCCGAGATAGCGCTGAACGACGTTGCCCACACGCTTCATGTTGGCCGCCAGCATTTTGAACATCGCCGCGTCGTTGCGGTCGCCAATCACGCAGACGCCGTCGCCTGCCTGAGTTCACCCGACAATCGCCGCGCCCAGACACATGAGCTGGTGAGCGGTTCGGACAAGACTGAAGCCATCTTCCTGTTCCCCGGCGGCGGCGCGCAGTATCCGCATATGGCGCGCGCGCTGTACCGCGATGAACCCGCGTTCCGCCGCTCGGTCGACGAAGGCTTGGCGCACCTGCCGCCCGCCGTGGCCGCCGAGATCCGAGCCATCTGGATCGACGGCAGCGACGATGCCGTGCAAGCCGAACAAAAGTTTCTTCGGCCCGCGCTGCAACTGCCCGCTATCCTGATCGTGGAAGTCGCCATCGCGCGGCTGTGGATGAGTTGGGGCGTCAAGCCCGCCGCCATGATCGGCCATTCGATGGGCGAAAACGCCGCTGCCTGCATCGCGGGCGTGCTGAGCTTCGAGCGCGCGGTGAAGCTGGTTCATCTGCGCGGCGAACTGTTCGAGGAAATCCCGCCGGGCGGCATGCTCAGCGTCGGCTTGCCCCACGCAGATCTCGCCGCGCGGTTGCCGGACGATCTGGATATCGCCTCCGTCAACGCGCCGGAACTGTGCGTGGCATCCGGCTCGAACGACGCACTGGAACGCTTTGCCGCCAGCCTCGCCGCCGACGGAATCGATGCCAGCCGCATCCCGATCGACATCGCCGCGCATTCGCGCATGCTGGCGCCGATCCTCGACCGCTTCACCGCATTCCTAGCCGCATCGCAATTGCAGGCGCCGAGCATACCGATAGTCTCGAACCGCACCGGCACCTGGCTGACGGCGGCCGAAGCCCGCGATCCGGCCTACTGGACATCGCATCTGCGCTCGACCGTGCGCTTTGCCGATGGCCTTGCGGTGCTGATGGGGAACCCGTCGCGGGTCTATATCGAGGTCGGCCCGGGCCGTGTGCTGGGATCGCTGGCGAAGGCGCAGGGCCTTGCCGCCAATCAAGTCATCAACAGCCTTCCGCATCCGGACGAAGCCACCGACGACCGGCTGCATTTCCTCACCGCGCTCGGCCGCGGGTGGGCGACGGGGCTCGACGTGCCCATCGAGAATTTGTGGGCGGACACCCATCCTCGTCGCGTATCGCTGCCAACCTACCCGTTCCAGCATAAAACCTATTTCCTGGAGCGGATGAGCAGCGCGGGTGCCGACACAAGCGACGAGTCGACGCCGATCAAGATCGCCGACATGGCTGATTGGGGTTGGCAACCGGTGTGGCGGCAGGCGTCCGCTGACGTACGGCTCGGTGCGGAAGACGATCCGACGTCCTGGCTCGTTTTCCTCGACGATGGCAGCATCGGCGCCCAACTGGCGAACGACCTGCGCGGCAAGGGCCATACCGTCTCGACCGTTTCGCTCGGCGATCGCTTCGCGGTTACCGAGAGCGGCGACTTCTTCCTGTGCCCGGAGCACGGCCGCGAGGGCTATGATGCGCTGCTGCGGCATCTTAATGAGAACGGCGGCGTGCCGGAGCGCATCGTCCACCTGTGGCTGGCGACGAACGACGAAACATTCCGCCCAGGATCCAGCTTCTTCCATCGCAACCAGGAGCGCGGCTTCTACAGCCTGTTCTTCCTCGGCCAAGCGCTGAGCGACGCCGGCATCACCAGCCCGCTGCAGATCACGGTTGTCACCAATGGCATGCAGCGCGTCGGCGACGAGCCGCTGCCTTATCCCGACAAAGCGACGGTACTCGGTCCGGCGCAGGTTCTGCCGCGCGAGATGAGCAATGTTTCCGTTCGCGTGCTGGATATCCCGCGCGACGCCGGCGACGGTGACACCTTCATGTCGCGTCAGCGCCGGATGCTGGCCCAGCGCCTGCTGGTGGAAACGGGCGAACAACCTGCCGCCGCTGATGTCCTCGACCGCATCCGCGATGAAATCCTGGCCGCACCGGGCAGCGAGATCGTCGCCTATCGCAACCATCGCCGCTGGGTTCGCGGCCATGCGCGGCTGCCGCTAAAACCAGCGTCTGGAGCGGCCACGACTTTCCGAAAGGGCGGCGTCTATCTGATCACCGGCGGCCTGGGTGAACTCGCGCTGGCGTGCGCGCGCCATCTGGCAGAAAGCTTCCAGGCCAAGATCGTGCTGGTCGGCCGGACAGCCCTGCCCGATCGCAGCGCGTGGCAGGATTATCTGGCGTCCTATGGCCAGGGCGACCGCATCGGCCGCGCTATCGCCGCCATCACCGAAATCGAAAACGCCGGCGGCAGCGTTCATCTCGCCCTTGCCGATATCACCAACTCGGAGGCGGTCGCCGCCGTCATCACTGAGGTAAAGGGCCGCTTCGGTCCGATCAACGGCGTGCTGCACGCCGCCGGTGTGGTGAAGGACGATCTCATTCCGCTAAAATCGACGGAAGACATCGAAGAGGTCTTCGCGCCGAAGGTGCTCGGCACCATGGTGCTGGCTGAAGCGCTGGCCGCCCAGCCGCTCGACCTGATGGTGCTGTTCTCTTCCTCCAGCACAGATACGACGCCAGCGGGACAGGTGGACTACGTCGCCGCCAACGCCTTCCTCAACGCATTCGCAGAAGCAAACGCGCAGAATTCCGCGACACGAACGGTCGCCATTCACTGGGGCGTGTGGAAAGACGTCGGGCTTGCCGCACGTGCCATCCAACGCGCCGAACGCGAGGATGCCGCGCCCACGGTCGAGACCGTCGGTACCGCGCTGTTCGATCGGCGTGTCAGCACGACAGAGTCAAAGAACTGGCTCGAAACGCGTCTCGACAGCGCCCGCCATTGGATCCTCGACGAGCATCGCCTGAAGAACGGGCAGGCCGTTTGGCCAGGCACCGGCTACATCGAATTCGCAGCGGAAGCACTGGCCGAACATCAGGTGTTCGGTCCTGTCGAGATCCAGGATCTGACGTTCCTGCGGCCGCTCCATGTGCCGGATGGCGAACAGCGCACCGTTCGTGTCGCGCTGACGCCTGAAGATGCCGGCTATCAGCTCAGCATCGAAAGTGAATTGCCCGGCAACGGGGGGCTTATCCGTCACGCTGACGCGACGATCCGCACCCGTCTCGATCCCCAGCCACCCCGCCTGAACATCCAGGCGCTGCTAGCCGAATGCCGCGAAGTCGCGCGCAGCAGCGGTGATCAGGCCCTGGCGTCCGCGCAGGAACCGCACCTGCAGTTCGGCCCACGCTGGAAAGTTCTGCGCTCGCTGGCACTCGGCGATGAGCAGGCCATCGCGCGGCTTGAGCTCGGCGAAGCCTACAGCCAGGATGCGCAGGAGGGCATCCTCATGCATCCAGCGCTGCTCGACATCGCCACCGGCTACGCCATGGAACTCATCCCCGGCTATACAGCCGACGCCGGACTGTGGGTGCCGATGTCCTACGGCCGGATCCGCATGTACGGCCCACTGCCTGCCGCGATCTGGAGCCACGTGAAGCTCAGCGGCGGTAACGATCTCGGAACGGATTACGCCAGCTTCGACGTGACGATCACCGACCCGCTCGGTCGCGTTCTGGTGGCTGTCGAAAACTTCACAATCAAGCGGCTGGGCGCTGCAGCCCCCGAATTTTCGCAGAGCGAGGAAGCCGCAGCCAGCACCACGAGCGCGCGAGGCGAGGCGGAGCTGTCGCCCGCTCTCGCACAGCTGGCGGCCCAGGTCGATCAAGGTATCCTGCCGGAGGAAGGAAGCGAGGCGCTGATCCGCGCCGTCGCAACCGGCAGGCCGCAGGTCATCGTCAGCTCGATGGATCTGGAAGCGTTGAAGCGCGCCGCTGCTCGCGTGCAGGCATCCCCGCAGCAGGCTGGCGCGTCAGCGGCGTTCGACCGCCCCGATCTCGGTGTCGCATTCGCCGAACCGCAGACGGACATCGAAAAGACACTGGCGGGTTTCTGGACCGAACTGCTCGGCATTCAGAAGATCGGCATCAACGACAGCTTCTTCGACCTCGGCGGCCATTCGCTGATCGCGGTGCGCCTGTTCCGCATGATCAAAAAGGCCTACGCGGTTGAATTCCCGATCTCGGTACTATTCCAGGCGCCCACCATCGCGCAATGCGCGGCGCTGATCGAAAAGGCCGGCGTCAAGACTTCGGCCGGCCCTGGAGACAGCGATTCCACCCCCACACCGCAAGCCATCGTGCCGGACCTCGTGCATCTTGTTCGCATGGACAACGGCAAGCATCCCGGCCGCACGCCGTTCTTCCTGTGCGCAGGCATGTTCGGCAACATCCTCAACCTGCGCCATCTGGCCATGCAGATTGGCGCCGATCGTCCCGTCTACGGCCTCCAGGCGCGCGGCATCTACGGCGGCCAAGCGCCGCACGAAACGTTCGAGGAGATGGCCCGCGCCAACATCGCTGAACTGCGCACCGTGCAGCCGCATGGACCGTATCTGCTCGGCGGCTTCTCCGGAGGCGGGCTTGTCGCCTATGAGATGGCGCAGCAGCTGCGCGCGGAAGGCGAGATGACCGCCATCGTGGTGTTGCTAGATACGCCCTATCCGGCCGACCCGGTGCTGTCGGTTGCCGACCGCGTGATGATGAAGATCCAGGATCTCCAACGCGAGGGCCCCGCCTACATCACCAATTGGGTACGAAACCGCATCGCGTGGGAGAGACAGAAGCGGCTTGCGCGTCAGGGCATCCAGGCCAAATCGTCTGAGCAACTGCATAACGAGGAAATCGAGGCAGCCTTCCGCCGCGCACTCGGACGCTATAAGGGCAAACCCTATGCCGCGCCCGTTTTGCTCATGCGTCCGAAGCTTCAGGTGACTTATCGCATCAGCGGCAATCGCGATCTCAATCACGAACGCAGCCTGCTGCGCGTCGACAACGGTTGGACGCCGTACGCGCCGGGTCTGACCGTCACGGAAGTGCCCGGCGATCACGACAGCATGGTGCTGGAACCGGCGGTGCGCGTGATGGCGGCACGTCTTCGCGATGCGCTGCGCATGGCCGATCAGGCCCGCGCGACGTTGCCGATCGCTGCGGAATAAACACCCTCACCTCAAGTACAAAAAGCCGGAGCGCAGCGATGCGCTCCGGCTTTTTGCTTTTCACAATCATGACAGTCACCCGCCATCGCGGGCTGTCAGTCTAAAACCGGCGCGCACCGATCCAATGCACACCGGTTCTGCGTTGTTATCTCGGCCGCGCCGGCGCCGGACGACGTGCGAGCTGCGCCTGCCGCCGCGCCGCTGCACGCTCGGCCACTTGGCTGAGCTGCTTGCCGGCCTGGTCACGATCCTGCAGGTGCCCCGCCAATCCCGCCACAGTCGGAAAACGATAAACGTCCGTGATGGTCAGGTTCGGCGCCAGCGACTTCTTGAGGTCGCGATGGAGCTGAACCGCCAGCAGCGAATGTCCGCCGAGATAGAAGAAGTTGTCGAACGCGCCGACTCGCTCCACGCCGAGAATGCGCTTGAATGCGTCGGAAAGCTGCTTCTGCAGATCGTTGGCCGGCGCCACGAACTCCGCCACCTGCTCTTGCGCCTTGGCCGCCTCCTCGGGCCGCGGCAGCGCCTTGCGATCAACCTTGGCGTTCGGCGTAAGCGGGAACGACTGCATGGTGACGAAGTGCGACGGCACCATGAAGTCCGGCAGCGCGCCGCGCACGTGCGTTTTCAGTTCCGCATCCGGCACCGGACCCGCCTTGTAGCGGACATAGGCCACGATACGCACGTCGTTGCTGTCTTCCGCGCGCGCCACGACGACGGCTTCCGCGACAGCCGGATGCAAGCCGATGCGCGCTTCGATCTCGCCAAGCTCGATGCGATAGCCGCGTACCTTGACCTGGAAATCGGCGCGCCCCAGGAAGTTCAGCGCGCCATCCTCAGCGTAGCGCACCAGATCGCCGGTCCGGTACATGCGCCCACCCGGAACGAACGGATCGGCCAGGAAACGCTCGCGCGTGAGATCCTCGCGGCCGAGATAGCCGCGCGTCACGCCGTCGCCGGCGATGTACAGCTCGCCCGCCACGCCGGCTGGAACCAGTTGCTGCGCGTCATCCAGAACGTAAAGTTGGGTATTGGCGATCGGCGTGCCGAGCGGCACCGCGCCATCGCCGAGAACCGCCGGACCGGTCGATGACCAGATCGTCGTCTCGGTCGGCCCGTACATGTTCTCGATTGTTGCCGACGTCGCCGCGTTGAGCTCCTTCACCAGCGCCGGCTGCAACGCCTCTCCGCCGATGAACAGATGCTTGACGGCGCCAAGCGCGCGCAGGTCGTCGTCGTTCATCAGCATCATCGCCGCCATCGACGGCGTACACTGAAGATGCGTCACACCATGGTTGGCGATCAATGCGGCGAGCCCGCCGTGTTCGGCTTCCGGCGCGAGCGACCGGGCCGCCGCCACGACATCCGCCAGCGGCTCCAGCGCCTGCAGCGCGACCTCGGTCGGAACGCCGAAATCAACCAGGCAGGCGATCTCATCGACACCGATGGCCTTGAGCTGGCGCACGCGGGCCAGTGCATCGTCCACCGTGCCAAACAGTCCGCTATCGTCGAAATAGCGCAGGAACGCGAACTCGATAATGGCGTCGAGTTCGTCGGCATCCAGCGTGCGCAGATCGATGTCCATCGCCTTGTTGGCGCCGGCCGGTTTCTTGAACGCCGGGAACGCCCAGGCATATTCCTTGATCAGCGCGGTGGCGCTGCGCAGATACGCCTTCATCGGTTCGCGCGCCAGCTCGCGCACCTGCTCGCGATCCTCGCCGATCAGCGTGTGCAGCATCAGCGTGACGGTGTAGTTATCCGGATTGCGGCCGCACTCCGCCAGCGTCTGGCGATAGATGCGGATCTTCCCCGCCACCTCCTCGATCGACTGGCCGAGCAGATGGGTCAGCACATTGCAGCCCATGCGCGCGGCCTCGCGATACGAGTCCGGATTGCCGGCCGTTGTCAGCCACACCGGCAGCTCCTTGCTGACCGGACGCGGCTGCGTCACGACGTTGACCTGCTTGCCACCCGGCGCTTGAAACATAACGGCATCGCCGCGCCACAGCTTGCGCACAACATCGATGTCGCGAAGCATCGCCGTCTTGTTGTTAGGCGGCGCATTCTCCGGACGCAGCAGGAAGTCGTCGGGCATCCAGCCGGACGCGAACGCGACGCCTGCACGGCCGTTCGAGATATTGTCGATGACCGCCCATTCCTCAGCGACGCGCGCAGGATGATGCAGCGGCAGCACGCAGCTTCCGCCTCGGATATCGAGATTGCGCGTCACGGCGGCAACCGCTGCACCCGTCACCGACGGATTGGGATACGGGCCGCCAAACGCGTGGAAATGGCGCTCCGGCGTCCATACCGCACAGAAGCCGCGGCCATCGGCATATCGCGCGCCGTCGAGCAGAAGCTGATATTTGCGCGGGCCGGCGCCGTCGTCGTTGCCCCAGAAATAGAGGCTGAAATCCATCGCGGACTTGTCTCCCGCGACCCGTTGCTTCGGCGCGGCGGCGGCTACTGCCTTGCGCTGGTCCGCATGCACGACGACCGCGAAGCCGCGTGCCAGTGTCCAGAACAGCTCCAGCACGGAAATGTCGAAAGACAGGCTGGTCACCGCCAGCCACACCGGCTGTTCGGTCCCAGACCGCGGAATGCGCTCATCCATGCCGACGAAGAAGTTCACGACATTGCGATGCTCGATCATCACGCCCTTGGGGCGTCCAGTCGAACCCGACGTGTAAATAACGTAGGCAAGGTTTTCCGCACCTGCCTTGGGCAGCGCGACGCCGGTAGATGCGCCGGAGGCGGCTTCATCGACGGTCAGCGTGCGGATACCAGCATCCGCGAGCGGCGCGGCACCGGCATCGGTGAACACGATCTTGAGGCCACTGTCCTCGATCATCAGCGCGACGCGATCGCTTGGATAGGTCGGGTCGAGCGGCACGTAGGCGCCGCCGGCCTTCCAGATGCCGAGCGCGCCGACCACCAGATCGCAGGACCGGCTGACGTTGAGACCGACAAGCGAATCCGGCCCGACGCCAAGACCCGCCAGCGTTTCAGCGACACGCGTCGCGCGCGCATCGAGTTCAGCATAAGTCAGGGTGTCACCGCCGCAATGCAGCGCCGGCGCATCCGGGGTGCGACGTGCCTGCGCTTCGATAAGCTGATGCACGGTCGCGGTGCGATCGTAGTCGCGCGCTGTCTGATTGCGCAGCACGACGAGGTCGTGGATCTCAGCCGCCGACACCACGGGCAACTGCGACAACATCTTGCTGTAGGCATCTTCTGTCGTCAGCGCAGCCAGTACCGCATCGGCCTGACGCAGGAGCGCGGTCAGCGCCGAATGCGGCAAACGCGAACGATCGAACGCCACCTGCACCGAGGGGCTTGCCCCCGAGATGACGAACATCAAAGCGCTATCGGGCAGCGGATCGGCCGGGCCGACGGTCTCCGTCTGGCGGATCACCACGGCCGGGCGAACGGCATTCAATCGCGGACTGCGGGCAATCAGATCAGCGGAGACGCCGGTGCGAAGGCGGAGTGCACCAAGCGTCGCTTTGGTCGCCGTCGCGATATCCGCAACGGTCGTTTTGGGATCAATTGCGAACGTCAGCGGCGCGGTGGGCGCAACATAACCTGCGAAGTCTCGCGCCAGTGCCGACAGGCGGTCGTCGGCATAACCGAGCTGGAACCGCGCCTGATGGCCGAGGCGCGCGAACACGATTGCCAGGGCCGTCACGGCGCGATCACCGACCAGATCATCCGGAAGCGTCAGCATCGCGGTTTCCCACTGCGGCTGGATTGCTGCCGAAGCTGGCGTCAACCCGTCGAGGACGGGATTGCGCGCGTCGCGCAACTGCTTCTGGAAATAGTCCTCGTCGCGGGCCAAAGCCGTCGCAAGCTCGGTGAGCTTTTCAATCGTGCCCGCATCCGGAGACCGCAAAACCTCGCCAGCCTGCAATGCGGTCGAGACCGCAATCGACTGACCAGCCACGCAACTCAGACCCGTTACGCGCACCACGCCGTCGGCGGCTGCGATCGTTGCGCCGGTCTCGTCGGCTGTGAGTACGGTTCCGGGCATCGCCGAGGCGTCACCGGCCTCAACCGATGCATCGGTCACGAACAACATGCCGCGATCAGTGCGGATCTTCGCCATGCCAAGCGGATTGGCATAACCCCGGCCGAACGACAGCGCGCGGATCACCCGGCTGATCTCGGCGACCGGCTTGGTAAAATCGAGCGTGGCGGCGCCGGTGGGGCGCGCGTTCTTGGCAAAGTAGTTGCGCTGCGAGAATTCCTGCGCTTGAGCGGCCAGCGTGCCCGCTTCCATCTTCTCGATCAGCTCGGCGAATGACGCAATGCCAGCTTCAAAGCACTTGGTGTTCAGCGTCAGCGCGGTGTCGTGCTCGCTGATATCGAAGAGGCTTTGCGCATAGATGTCGCCTTCATCGACGCGGTCAGCCAAGGCATGCCAGGTCACGCCGTGCTGGCTTTCCCCGCCGAGGATAGCCCAGGCAGGCGCATTCAAGCCCGCATAGCGCGGCAGGGGACCGTCATGGAAGTTGATCGCGCCAAGCCGTGCGCGGCGCCACACGTCGCCCGGCACCATGCGCAGATTGGCAATACTGAAGAACCAGTCGAATTCAAAAACGGCCAGTTCTTGAGCCAGGGACTGCCCCGGTGCGATCACCGGAATGCCGACACCGCTCGCCCATTTCGCCACGTTATCGGCACCAGTCACCACCGCCACGATGGGGTGATGTCGTTCACGCAGCATTTCTGCGCACTGCACAAGCAATGTTTCATCGCCCATCAGGACGGATGACATCGACCGACTGCTATTTTGAATCATTTGAGAAATACGCAATCTACTGTTTGCCCATTGCGACAAATCAATTCCGCCGCATCGCTCCGACTGCCCCCGATGCCACTCAGGGCCTATCGAATTGGTGCAACAATCGTGCCCATACCTTTTATCAGGCCGGTAAAAACGAGCGGTTAAGCCGCGATCACTGAATTGGATTTGCGGCTGTTATAGCGGCGCGCGTGGCAGCGATGAAAAGCAGTCTGACACCACATCTCGTGCTCAATTGGCAAATTATTAAGCCTGCGTAGCGTTCCGGCCACACCGCAATCGCCGCCAACTAGAGGCCCAATATCACGCGGAAATCTCGCGTATTCGGCGACACAATAACCTCACAATTGCCGCATTTACGGCCTCGCTCGCGCGCCGTTTTCAAAAATGGTTCCGGGCAATGCTGAACACTTTAACAGTTATTAACCGTGTCGCGCATATGTTTCGCCATCATCATCGCGCCGCGTCCGCACCTTGCGCAGGTACGCAAACAGCGGCAAAGATGAATTAGACTGTCCACGCACATTTTGGCCACTACTATCCAGGATGGAGGGAAAGTTGAATTTCAGTCTCATCCGCCAGTTCGTATGGACCGCATTCGCGACCGGCGTCGCAATCACTAGCATGGCCGGGCAGGTATCTGCCCAAGGCTTCCTATCGTTTCTGTGGGGCGGCGGTTCCCGCCAGGTCGTCTCGTTCCCGGCAAACCAGGCCCCCGGGCAGATCATCGTCAGCTTTGCTGATCGCAAGCTCTACTGGGTGCACAAGCGCGGCGAAGCCATCAGCTACCCGATCGCCGTTCCACGCGAGAAGAGCCGCTGGCAGGGTGTAACCTCGGTCTCATCCAAGCGGGTTAACCCGACCTGGACTCCGACACCTGAAATGCGCCGCGAAAACCCCACCCTGCCTGCCTTCATGCCGGGTGGTCATCCGCGCAATCCGCTGGGTGTGCGCGCGCTCTACCTCGGTTCGAGCCTCTACCGCATCCATGGCACCGACGCGCCGTGGACCATCGGTGAAGCCGTGTCCAAGGGTTGCATCCGCATGTACAATGAGGACGTGCTGGATCTCTACCCGCGCATTCCGGTCGGCACGCGTGTGACGGTAAACTGGCGCCGATACACCTGATTTCGAATCTTCAGGGCCTGTACTATTACTGCGGCTCCTTCTGGAGCCGCATTCGTTTGCACCGGCCGCACCCCGGGCTTATGCTCAACCCCGGATACCCCGTGGCATCGCGTCACGACAACGCCGCTTGCCTTTGCTCTTATGGTCCGCCGGCCGAGGGTGACAGCCAGTCCTCGGCACTGCGGTTTTAACCGCTGCCGGACCTGGGTTGAAAACACCAACACCCTCACGACGTGTCATGAGCACACCGCTGATTTCCGTCCTCGTTCCCGTTCTCAATGAAACCAAAGGGCTGGACGCTCTGCTGGAGCGCCTGCGGCCGATACTCGATCGCATCGGCGATTGGGAGCTGGTATTCATCGACGACGGGTCTACCGACGGCACGCTGGCGCAGATCCGTGCGCTCCACGACGCCGACCCGCGCATCAAGGCAATTTCGTTCAGCCGCAACTTCGGCAAGGAAATCGCCATCGCCGCCGGGCTGCGCTACGTTCGGGGCGCGGCAACCGTCATAATGGACGCCGACCTGCAGCACCCGCCCGAGGTCATAGACACCTTCATGGCGCATTGGCGCGACGGCTATCAAGTGGTGTATGGGGAACGGCAGGACCGCGCCACCGACGGGGCCCTGCGCCGCCTGTTCTCGCGCGCCTTCTATCGTACCTTCAACGCACTCTCGAAATCCGACATCCCCGAGGGCGCTGGCGATTTCCGCCTGCTCGACCGCCGCGCCGTCGACGCTATGAATGCACTCGACGAGCGCTCACGGTTCAACAAGGGCTTGTTCTCCTGGATCGGCTTCAAATCGATCGGCGTGCCCTACACCGTCGCCGACCGCGCCCATGGCTCGTCGAAATGGAGCTTCCGCACCCTGTTCCGTTTCGCGCTCGACGGCCTGACCTCGTTCAGCACACTTCCGCTGCGGGTCTGGTCGCTGCTCGGCCTCGCGATCTCGATCACCGCCTTCGCCAGCGCGCTGCTCTACCTCGTGCGCACGCTGATCTACGGCGTCGATGTTCCCGGTTTTCCGTCGCTGATCATTTCGGTGATGATCTTCTCCGGCGTGCAGCTCATCTCACTCGGCGTGCTGGGCGAATATCTCGGTCGCGTCTATGAAGAGGTAAAGGGCCGGCCGTTGTGCATCGTGGCTGAGGAAGTCGGCACCAGCCGCACTGATCATCCAACATTCCGCCGTGGCATCGTCAGCCCGACCCGGCGCGGAGAAGTTCGTGGCGACGCTTAGTCAGAATCCGCGCACGAAGCGCGCAGCGCGTGTGCTGTTATGCGCCGACGACTTCGCGATGACCGATGGCGTCAGTGCCGGCATCGCAGAACTCGCCGCTGCCGGACGGCTATCTGCGACCAGCGCCATGGTCACGACCGCGCATTGGCCCGATCATGCTGCCCGTCTGATGCCGTTGCGCGATACGCTCGCCGTCGGCCTGCATTTCAATCTGACGCTCGGCCGCTCGCTCGGCGCAATGTCGGGCCTTGCACCGTCCGGCGATTTTCCGGCCCTGTCGCGATTGATGGAACTGGCGTTCAGCCGCCGCCTGGATGGTGGGGAGATCGCAGACGAACTTACCCGCCAGCTCGACCGCTTCACGCAGGTCTGGGGACATGCGCCGGATTTCATCGACGGCCACCAGCACGTCCACGTTCTGCCGATGGTGCGCAGCGCGGTTCTGAATACGCTGGCCGAGCGCTTTCCGGATGCAAAGCCGCTGCTGCGCAATCCCGCCGACAGGCCCGCCGTGATTGTGGCGCGCGGTGCAGCGGTCCCGAAGGCCCTCGCCCTGGCAACGCTGGCGACCGGCTTCGGCCGTCGCGCCCGGCGCATGGGCTTTCCGACCAATCGCGGCTTCGCGGGCGTATCGCCGTTCTACCGCGCCATGCTCTATTCGGAAGAGTTCATGCGCTTCTTCACCTGGGTCGGCGCGCGGCATCTGGTGATGTGCCATCCGGGCTATCCGGACGCCGAGCTGCAGCGGATCGATCCGGTGGTCGAACGCCGTCGCGACGAACTGGACGCACTGTTCGGCGCGCCGGATCTGCCGTCCCGCATCTGGCGTCCGCACCGCACCGGCAGCGGCGACATCCTCTGGTCGGACTGGACGGCGGCCGATGCGTGAGGTCAGCTTGCTGCGCCACTACGGGGGCTTCGTTCTGGCGGGCCTGCTGGCTCTGTCGACCGACGCGCTGATCCTGGAAGGTCTGACCCGCGTAGGCTGGCATCCGCTGGTGGCGCGCCTCGTCGCTATCGCCATCGCGATGGTCGTGTCGTGGTTCGCCAACCGCACCGTCACGTTCGCGATTCCGGGTCGTCCGACGTTTCGCGAATACCTGCGCTTTGCCACCGTGTCGTGGACCGCGCAGGCCGTGAATTACGCCATTTTCGGCGCCGTCATCCTGTTGCGCCCGGCGACACCGCTGCTTCTGGCACTGATCATCGCCTCGTGCGTCGCGATGTTTGTCTCATACTTCGGCTTCCGCTATGGCGTATTCCGCAAACGCGATACTGCGCCCTGGGAAGATCCAACCACCCCTTCGGAGGCATCATGACGGGACCGGCAAAGAGCGTGCCCGTCATTGATCAGGCCGCAGACCTGCTCACTAACTACGACGTCGTCTTCTGCGACGTGTGGGGCGTGGTGCACAATGGCATCCGGCCCTACGCGGCCGCAGTCGATGCCCTGCAGCGGTTTCGTGCCAAGGGCGGCGCCGTCGTGCTGGTCACCAATTCACCGGTCGCAGGCGAGAAGACGGCCGATTTCCTGGTGCGCGTGATCGGCGTGCCGCGCGCGGCCTGGGACACCATCATCACGTCCGGCGACCTGACCCGCGGTTATCTGACGAAGCATGCCTTCCGTCACGTGCACCACATCGGGCCGGAACGCGACCTGTCGGTGTTCGGCGGCATAGGCGTCGAGCGTGTCACGATCGACCAGGCGCAGGTCGTGGTGGTCACCGGCGTCGTGGACGACACCGCCGAGACCGGCGAGACCTACCGTCCGCTGCTGGAAATTGCACACAAGCGCGGCCTGCCCCTGGTCTGTGGCAATCCCGATCTCGTCGTCGAGGTCGATGGCGTGCTGTATCCGTGCGCGGGGGCGGTCGCGGCCATTTATGAGGACATGGGCGGCGACGTGTATTGGGCGGGCAAACCGCACGAGCCGACCTACGTCGGCGCCCAGCGCCTGGCCGAGCAGCACCTGGGCCGCAGCGTGGATCGCGCCAGGATCATCGGCATCGGCGATGCCGTGCGCACCGACATGGCCGGCGCGGCAAACTTCGGCATCGACGGGCTGTTTATCGCCCAGGGTATCCACCGCGAGGAGCTGATGCCGAACGGCAGCCTCGATCCGCGGGTGCTCGGCGACTTGTTCGCCGCCGGCCACCCACACATGCCGGTCGCCGCGATGCCGGGCTTGGCTTGGTGAAAGCGTCCGGTCCGGCGTTAAACGCTCCCGACCTTCGCATCTCCGTCAGCCCCTGCGTCATGCCGGGCTTGGCTGCGTCTCGGCGAGACCTCTCCGCATCAATCCGTCATCCCAAGAAAGGTCGGGCCCCACGTTCCCGTACCAGACACTCGGAAACTTGCGTAGGTGCCGGCCTGCGCCGGCATGCGGGTGCTTGGATTAGCTTCGTCCGGGGCCTAACGGCCGGCCTTCGGCGCATGCGGGTCTTCTGCTTTCGGACGCCGCACTTCGTTGGTGGGCGAGAAGCCGTTGATCATCATATCCGGCGCGCTGGTGTTGTGGCGTGACGGAGAAACGCGGCCGAGCCAGAGATCCGTCACCTCGCCGCCCTTGAAGCTCATCACCGGATCTTCGCGCCAGCCCTTGGCGCCCTTGTCGCGCACGGCCACCCGCGCCGCGTCGTTGTTGAACTCGGTGATGTACATCGAGCGCAACGTCGCGAAGGGCGCGTCGGTGATCGGCTTATCGAAGGTCACATGCAGGGCGTGACGGTTCTGGTCGTTCTGCACCACTTGCACCGTTGCCGAACCGCCGCGCTCGAATGTCAGCGTGAATGTCATGGTCTTTGGATCGAACGCGGCTTCCTTGATACGCACGATCGGCCGGCCGTCGTATTCAACCGGACCGATCAGGAACGACGTCCCGAACGCGGTGTTGTCCATGCCTTGCGGGGTCTTGGGACGCAGCCGCCAGTAGCCGTCCTGCGGATAGAACACCAGCATCTCCTCGCCGCCCATCGGCCGGATGTTCCAGAGCTGCACCAGATGCAGGTTTTCCTCGACGCGGTCGCCGACGCGCACCTTGGCCGTCGCCGGACGCCAGAAGGTCGGGAAGGTCATACCGACCAGCCAGAAATCCACCTGCTCATAGAAGGTGACGCGGCGCGGCGGCACGGGCGCTGCAAACACCGGATCGCCCGACATATCGCAATCGGTCCAGTCCGGCTCGAAGCTGTCACCGCGCATCATCGAGATATAGACCGGGTGCGCGGCCTCAATGCGGAAGCTTTTCACCTTCGGCGATTTCAGCGCGATACTGACGTTGTCCTTTTCTGCGCACAGCACCGCCTCGCTATCGTTCGAGGCTTCGACAGCCAGCAGCTCCTGGCGCGGCGGGCTGGTCGTCTTCGGGTTCGTTGTCTGGGACACGGCTGGCTCGATCGCAAGTGTGGGGAGGGCAAGCAGGCAGACACCCGCGGCGCGGGTCATCCGGTTAGTCCAGTTTCGCATAAACATCGCCTGAGTTGGCTTCATGGGGCAGGTTCATCAGCTTATCGCGCATGCGATCGGCCGAAACCCATCCCTCGAAGGTGAATATCTGGCTTTCGCCCAGCGCCACATTGAATGAGTAGCCGCCGAGCGACTTTAGCCGCTCCAGGCAACGCACGGCGACGTCGCGCTGGATCGTGGTGAATTCAAAAGACAGAGCCGGCAGGGCAATACTGAGGCCATCGAGCACATCGGCCTCGAAGCCCTCTACATCGACCTTGACGAAACGCGGCTGGCCGTGGCGCCGGATCAGCTCATCCAGCGTGGTCACCGCGACTTCGATGGTCTTGTCCCACACCTGCCCCTCCCAACCGCCGGCACCGTCGGCGGCCTGGATGAACGCGCCTGAAGCAGTGGTCACCGTAGGGTTGGCGGAATTGACGTGCAGCGACAGCTTGCCCGGGCTCGGACCGCAGGCGGCCTCGACCAGCGTAACAGCGGCGTCGCCGTCATAGATGGCGCGGATCGCGGCAGCGCAATCTGGCTGCGGCTCCAGCGCGACGACCAGGGCACCGAGCCGGCGGAAGGCGCCGATGCGATCACCGACGTGGCTGCCAATATCGAACGCCAGATCGCCCGCACCGACGAACCCGGCATACAGCCGGTCCATCGCGGCATCGCGCGGCGCGTCACCGTAGTAAACCTCGAACGAGCGCGCTAGCCGGGCAAAGCGCGGGTCGCGCCGGAGAGCAGCCAATCTATCGTGGACTGTGGTCATCGGCCTGTCTGCCCTCACGTCACGTCACGTGTGTCGCTTCACGCCTGCTGCACCGCTCGGATTTCCTTCGGCGGGTCGAAGTCCTCCGGGATACCGCACAAACCGGCGGACTTCATGGCACGGCCCAGCGCCGGATTGGCGGTGGTGACGCCGAACGGCACCGCCAGCAGATATCCCGCCGTCAGCGGCAGGCTCCACAGCAGCACGGTCGGCGAAATGACGGCAAGCGCGCCGCACACCACGATGCCGAAGGCAAGCTGCGGCCACATCGCCGACAGCGCCGTGCGCCACGAGATGCCGTAGGCGTCGCGCGACTGACCGGACCACGTGACCGATTTGCCAAATAGCAGCCCGATCATGAAGATTGATGTGCGGATGGTCGACACCGCGCCCTGCAGGAACGAGAACACAAGCTCGATGATCGCGCTGGCCGCGAAACGCAGCGCGCCACCATAGCGAGCCATGCCGCCGCGCGTCAGCACCGCATCGGCGAGACCGGCGAGCTTGGGGCTCAGATACATGGTGAAGAACGCGATATACAGCGCGATCGCGAGCGACGCTGGAAAATCGGTGATCGCTTGCGCCTGCCATGCCGCCACCGGCAACAGACCTATCATCAGCGTCCAGGCCGGAATACCGAGGAACATCAGGATCGCCCAGACGAGCTGAAACCGGCTCATCGGGAGCAAGCCGGGCAGATCGAGCAGCTTCACGTACTGCATGTTGCCTTGGCACCAGCGCACGTCGCGCTGGATGAAGTCGAGCATCGTCGGCGGGTTTTCCTCCCACGATCCGCGCTCTTCCGGCAGCACGCGCACTTCATAGCCGGCGCGTCGCATCAGCGTCGCCTCGACCTGATCATGCGACAGTACGTGTCCGCCAAGTGGGGGCTTTCCCGGCAGCACCGGCAGATGGCACTGCTCGGCGAACGGCTTGATCCGCACCAGCGCGTTGTGGCCCCAGAACGGCCCGCACTCGCCGACCCACCATGCCTGCCCCATGGTGTAGGAGCGCATGCCGTGGCGCATGCCGAACTGGAAGATCCGCGCGAAGGCACTTTCCGACGGCATGCCGACGACGAGGCTCTGCAGGATGCCGAGCCGCGGATGCGCCTGCATGATGCGCACCAGCCGCACGATAGCCTCGCCCGACATCAGGCTGTCGGCGTCGAGCGGCAGCATAAGCTCGAACTCGGCGCCCCAGCGCTCGCAGAAGTCACGGACGTTGCCGGCCTTGTAGCCGGTGTTCTCGGTACGTCGACGGTATATCACCTGGTCGGGATCGGCGAGCGTCGTGCGCCACGCATCAGCCGCGGCTTCCTCGGCCGCGCCGACATCCGGCTTGTTGGTATCGCTCAGGACGAAATAGCAGAACTTGTCGCCCTGCCCGGTGGCGTCGAGACTATCCTTGACGGTTTTCAATCGCAGGAAGGCGCGGGCCGGATCCTCGTTGCGTAGCGTCATCAAGACTGCGGTGCGAATGGCAAGCGGCGTCTCGATATCGGCTGCCTTGGCGAACGGCGCCACCTGGGAGATCGGATCGCGGGCACCATGCAGCAGCCACAAGCCGATAACGGAGTTCCAGAACCCCAGCACCGTCCACGGCGACCCGATCGCAAACGCGACCATCATCACCATATCAACCAGGGTCCAGCCACCGGCCGCCAGCACGGTGCCGACGCCCCACAACAGGCCAAAGTAGGTCAGGACGTTGAGGGTAACCATGATCAGCCGCCGACGGCCAAGCTCATCAATGGACTGCGTCCCCGTCGGCGTAGTAAGCACAGCCGTATTATCGGCAGCCGTCCGCATGGGCGTCGCGATCTCCTGGCGCTCAGTCATGGTGCACTATCCTTGAAGACGGCCATCGATAACCGTCAGTGGTGGATGATTTGATATGACGTCAACGGCAGGTCGTGAAAAGGGCCGTACAGCGCGTGCTGTGTGGTATACCGCCGAAAACACGGTTGAACTGCGAACGGAAGAGTTGGACGAACCAACCGCCAGCGAGGTTGTTGTTCGCTCGCTATTCAGCGCGATAAGTCGCGGCACGGAACGTCTCATCATGGGCGGAGGCGTATCTCAGAGCGATTGGGACCGCATGCGCGCGCCCTTGCAAGCCGGTTCCTTTCCATATCCGGTGAAATATGGCTATAGCGCGACTGGCGTAATCGAACAGGGCCCGTCAGCGCTCCTTGGTCGCACCGTATTCGTGTTGCACCCGCACCAGGATTTGTTCGTCGCCCCCGCCGACATGGCTGTTCCGCTACCGGATGGTCTGCCGCCCCGCCGCGCGACACTCGCTGCCAACATGGAAACGGCACTGAACGCCGTTTGGGATTCCGGCTGCGGACCGGCCGACCGCGTCGTGGTGGTCGGCGGCGGCATCGTCGGGCTATTGGTTGCTTATCTCGCCGGCCGGTTGCCGGGCGCCGAGGTGACATTGGTGGATGTCGCGCCCGAACGGCGGGCGTTGGCTGAGCATCTCGGCGTTCGCTTTGCCGATCCGGCAACCGCGCCGCCCGACGCCGACACCATCTTTCACACCAGCGCCAGCGCGCCGGGGCTTGCCACCGCGATCGGCTGCGCCGGCATGGAAGCCACCATTGTCGAACTGAGCTGGTATGGCGATGGCGCAGTCCCGGCGCCTCTTGGCGGCTCATTTCACAGCCGCAGGCTTCGGTTCATCTCGTCCCAGGTCGGGCAGATTTCACCGTCGCGGCGGCCGCGCTGGACCTACCGGCGCCGCCTTGAAGCGGCCTTGTCGATGCTGCACGACGCGACGCTCGATGCGCTGCTCACCGAGGAATTCGATTTCGCCGACGCCCCCACCCGCTTGCCGCAAGCATTGGCGCCGGGTGCGCCGGGCCTTGCCCCGATCATTCGCTACCCCAAAACAAACTAAACCCACGAAAGGTGGCCATGTACGCCGTTGAAGTCCGCGATCGCATCATGATCGCTCACAGCCTGCCGGATCCGTTTTTCGGCCCGGCCCAGGGCATGCACGGGGCGACGTTCGTCGTCGATGTCGCCTTCTTCCGCGAAACGCTGACCGCACAGAACGTGGTCGTCGATATCGGCGCGGCGCTCGACGTACTGAACAGGACGCTGAAGCCCCTCGCCTACCAGAACCTCGACACGCTCGCTCAGTTCAAAGGCAAGCTGACGACCACCGAATTCCTGTGCCGGCACATCTTCGATGCCGTCTCGCAAGCCGCCCGCGACGGCGCGCTTGGAGAGGATGGCAAGGGCCTGTCACGCATTCGCGTTATGCTGCACGAGACCGATCTCGCCCGCGCCTGGTTTGAGGGGCCCATCTCGTGATCGACGTTGCTTTTGTCATCCCCGGCGACATCAACTCCCTGACCGGTGGCTATGCCTATGATCGCGAGGTCCTGCGGCGGCTGCCCGGCCTCGGCTTTGCGGCGCGTCATGTGGCGCTGCCCGCTAACTATCCAGAACCGACCGCCGACGACCTCCAGGAAACCGCGCGTATTCTCTCAGAGTTGCCGCCGTCTACCATTCTGCTGATCGATGGTCTGGCATTCGGCGCAATGCCGGAAAGTCTTGTCTCGCAGATCCGCCAGCCGATCGTCGCGCTGGTGCATCATCCGCTGGGCTATGAGACTGGCCTTGCGCCCGAGCGCGCGGCCGCGTTGATCGCCAACGAACGCGCCGCGCTCACCTTCGCGCGCCGTGTCGTCGTCACCAGCCCGCTGACAAAACGGCTGCTGGCTTCGGAGTTCGGCGTGCCAGTCAGCGCTATCACGGTTGCAGTGCCGGGCACGGAAAAGGCGCCGCGGTCCATCGCGCAAAGCCAGCCCCTGCATCTGCTGTCGGTCGGATCAGTATCGCAACGCAAAGCCTTCGATGTCCTGGTCGATGCACTGGCGCCGCTGCGCGATCTCGACTGGCGGTTAACCATCGCCGGTTCACTCGCCCGCGACGCGGCTGCGGTCGAAACGTTAAAAAGCGCCATTGCACGGCACGAGTTCCAAAAGCGCATCTCCCTGCCCGGTGAACTACGCGCACCGCGTCTGGCCAAGCTCTACGCGGGCGCCGGGGCATTCGTCCTGCCGTCGCTATTCGAGGGCTATGGCATGGTGCTCGGCGAAGCCATGGCGCGCGGCCTGCCGATCGTTTGCACCACCGGCGGCGCGGCGGCCGAAACCGTGCCCAACACCGCCTCGCTAAAAGTGCCGCCGGGAGATACCGCCGCACTCACCGATGCATTGGGCAAGCTGCTGCGCGATGCCGACCTGCGCCAGCGGCTGTCGGATGCGTCCTGGAAAACCGGCAGCCGCCTACCGGATTGGGGCGATACCGCACTGTATATGGCTGCCGTAATCAGGGAGGTCAGGCTGTGAGCGGATTTTCGCCGGATTGGCTGGCATTGCGTGAACCTGCCGACCACGGCTCGGTCAACGCGCAGGTGCGCGAGGCTTGCGTGCGCGCCTTCGAAGGGCGCGAGATGTTGCGCATCGTCGATCTCGGCTCGGGCACCGGATCAAACCTGCGCGCCCTGTCACCGGCGATCACGATACCGCAACACTGGACGCTGGTCGATTACGATGAGGCCCTGCTTTCGGTCGCCAAGGCGCGCGCCGGCGCATGCGCCGCTGGCAACGTCGAGGTCGCGTATCAGCAGGCAAACCTCTCCGATGGCAGCATCGCGTCGCTGATCGCCGAGGCCGACCTGGTGACCGCCTCGGCGCTGTTCGATCTGGTGTCGGTTGATGTCATCGAACGGATCACGAGCGACATCGCGGCCAAAGGTTGCGCCTTCTACACGGTGCTGACCTATGACGGCCTCGCAAGCTGGCTGCCGGAACATCCGGCGGATAACGCCATGCGCGACGCCTTCAACACCCACCAGCGCAGCGACAAAGGCTTCGGCCTCGCCGCCGGACCAGACGCCACCCAGGCGCTGGCAACCGCGTTCATGGCACTCGGCTATACGGTACGTCGCGGCATGAGCCCGTGGGTGCTCGACCAGAGCTACGCGGTCCTGCGCCAGGAGGTCGATCGCGGTTGGGCCGCCGCCGTGCGAGAGACCAACGCGGTTCCCGTGCAGGACATCGACGACTGGCTGAATCATCGCCTTGGTCATCCGGAAGCCGTCACCATCGTCGGCCACGAGGATCTGCTGGCGCTGCCGCCCGTGCACTGAGAACCGGGAATCCGGGGTCAGCCCAGCATCCGCCGCAACACGTTATCCTTGCGCACGAAGTGATGGAATAGCGCCATGCCCGCATGCATCGCGATCAGCGCGAGAAATGCCCAGGCGAGCATGCCGTGCCACCACAGCACGCGGGCGGCCGCGGCTTCATCGGGCGAGGCCAACGCGGGCAGCGAGAACAGGCCGAAGATATCGAGCGCCGGATAATAGGACACGCCGAGCCAGCCGAGCAGCGGCATGGCGATGACACAGACGTAAAGCAGTCCGTGCACGATACGCGAGCCCGCGACCTGCCAGCCTTCAAGACTTGGCTCCGGCGACGGCGCGCCGCGCACCAGCCGATAGGCGAGCCGAGCGAGCACGATCCACAGCAACGTGAAACCAGCCAGCTTGTGCGCGCTGTAGAGGTTGTTGGTGGTGTCGTCCCAGATATCGAGCGTGTTGCCGCGATAGGCCATCGCGAACCCAACTGGGATCATCACCAAAACGAACGCGACCGTAATCCAGTGAAACATCCTGGCCGTGCGACTGTAGCGTTCTATGTCCTGAGGCTGGTCGCGTCCCTTATCAGTCATCCCGATCTCCCGTCGTCAGATCTGAGGTCGCAATCGAACAACACATCACCGTCGGCAAGCATATAGACGCGGGTCAGCGGCCGCCTTGCGTGTTTAAGACTGGCGATCGGATTCAGTTCCAAACCGGTCTGGCCGGACCCGATGATCATCGGCGCTACCAGCACGTGCAGGCGGTCGACGGCATCGGCATCGATGAACTGGGAAATCGTCCGTGCACCGCCTTCGATCAGCAGGCGCTTCAGTCCGCGCTCGAACAATGCCGCCACGATGCTCGCGGGCCTGATTTGCTGGACCGCACGCGGCAGAAGGATGACGTCAATCCCCTCCGGCATCGGCGCATCGCAGGCGCGCACCACGATCCGGCGTACGCCATCATCATTTAGGCATTTGATGCCATGCGGCAGTCGACCGTTCGGATCGATGACGACGCGGGCCGGATGCCGCCCCGGCACGCGGCGCACGTTGAGCATCGGATCGTCAGCCAGCACCGTACCGACGCCGACCACCACCGCGTCCACGCTGGCCCGCAATCGATGCAGATGATCCAGCGCAGCCTCGCGATTGATCCAGCGGCTTTCTCCGGTTGGCGTAGCAATTCGTCCGTCCAGCGACTGCCCGAGTTGTGCAACCACGAACGGGCGGTCCGGGGATGCTTCACGGATGGCACGGCATGGATCGTCGTCGGGACAAGCGGCGGCCGCCGGATCGCAGCCACCATTGGTCGAAGCATTGACTGCCCCGATCTGGCCAGGTTCCGGCTGGCTTGCGCGCGACATGGTCTCACCGGTTCGCGTGTGCAGCTGACTCTCCCGCGCCGCTCAATAGCTGCGGCCGATTGGATTGCATTCGATTAGGGCGACGCGCGCTCCAGAGCAAGATGCTATACAGCGTGCCGCCCAACTGTGGCTGACTTATGCATATAACGTCCTCACCTATGCTGCGTCTGCGCGTGATCGACCGATGAACGAGAGAAACTCGCGGCCCAGGCCCATGCGTTCGGACGAAGCCTTGCCCCAGTCCGCTTCCCATCCATTACAAGGCGCACCTGCCGACTGGCCGCTGCTGCCGGTCGCGGCGCTGATTGCGCTAAGCTGGCTGGCCTTCTGCTGGCCGTGGCTATCCGGCGCGGTCACTATTCCCTGGGATGCGAAGGCGCATTTCCAGCCGCAGATCCAGTTCCTGGCCGCCAGCATTGCGCGCGGCGAATGGCCGTTCTGGACGCCCAACGTTTTCGGCGGCCATCCCCAGATCGCCGATCCGCAATCGATGATGTTTTCACCGCCTATGCTGCTGCTGGCGTTGGTGAACAGTGCGCCGAGCCTGTGGGCGGTTGATGCTACAGTACTACTGACCGTGCTCGTGGGCGGCATCGGCGTCGCCCTGCTGTCCCGCGATTTCGGATGGCACTGGGCGGCCGCGATCATCGCCGCGCTGGCTTTCCAGTTCGGCGGCGCTATGTCCTGGCGCATCCAGCACTTCGGCCAAGTGATGAGCCTCGCCTATCTGCCCTGGGCGCTGCTGTTCCTGCGCCGCGGGCTACAGCAATCCTCCGCCGCCTATGGCGCCGCTTCAGGGTTTGTCAGCGCATTTATCGTGCTGGGCCGGGATCAGGTCGGGCTGCTCGGTCTCTATATGCTCGGCGGTTTCGTCGTCTGGCATTGCCTGACGGCGGCTAGTCGCGGTGCAGCGTTTCGCGCAAGTATCAAGCCGCTGGCTGTTGGCGCGGTTACCGGTCTGCTGATTGTGATTGTACCGCTCACACTGACCATCCTGCTCGCCGGGCAATCGAACCGCCCCTCCATAGACTTCATCGGCGCCGGGCGCGGTTCGCTGCACCCTGCCCTGACCGTTACCGCAGCGGTGCCGCATATCTTTGGCGCCGCCGGACCAATGGACAAATACTGGGGCCCGCCCAGCTTCACCTGGATCGGCACAGATCTGTTCATCGCCCAGAATGTCGGCCAGCTCTATCTCGGCATCATCCCGCTGCTGCTGTTGATCATCGGCGTCAGCCGGGGGCTGCTGTGGCAGCGCGACATCCGCTTTTTCGCCATCGCGGCCGTCGTCGCGATGCTCTACGCGCTCGGCTGGTACACGCCGGTTTTCCGCGCAATGTACGACGTGCTGCCCGGCGTCGATCTCTATCGCCGCCCGGCTGACGCCACCTTTCTGGTCGGCGGGCTTGCCGCGCTGATGGCCGGATACGTCGCGCATCGCCTGTTCAGTGGCACGCTGCCGAAATCGGCCCGCTGGCAAATCGCGCTCGAAATCGGCACCGTCGCGGCGATACTTGGGCTAACCTTCTGGTTCGCGATGCGCCTCGACCGCATCGACATGGCCATACCGCCGCTGCTGCTGGCCGTGGCAACGATTACCGCGACCGTCGTGATCATGCTGGTTGCCAACCAATTGAAAAACAGCAAACCGCTTGCCGCTGCCCTGATGATCATCGCGGCGCTGACCATCGACCTCGTCGTCAACAATGGGCCTAACGGCGCCACCGCCCTGCCGCCGACGGCCATCGACATGCTGCAGCCCGGCGGAGGCAACGCAACGGTCCGACTGCTGAAGGAAAAGCTGGCAACGCCGGAGAGCCACGCGCGGCGCGATCGCGTCGAGCTTGCAGGCCTCGGCTTCCATTGGCCCAACGCCAGCCTGACGCACAACTTCGATAACACGCTCGGCTACAATCCGGTCCGGCTCCGGCTTTACGTGCAGGCGACCGGCGCTGGCGACACCGTCGGCCTGCCAGACCAGCGCACGTTCGCGCCGCTGTTTCCCTCCTATCGCTCGCCGCTGAGCGACCTGCTGGGCTTGCGCTACATTGCGACGGGGGTGCCGGTAGAGAAGATCGACCCGGCGCTCAAGCCAGGCGACCTGACGCTGATCGGCAAAACGGCGGAAGGCTATATCTACGAAAACCCGCGCGCGCTGCCTCGTGTGCTGTTCGCCAATCACGCGGTCAGCGCCAGCTTCGACAAGCTGCTCGCGGATGGCGTCTGGCCCGATGTCGACCTGACTACCACCGTCGTGCTGGATCCGGCCCCGGCCGAAAGCGCGAAACGGCCCGGCGCCGCCCGCCTCACGCGGTACACGAACACGCTGATTGAAATAGAAGCCGACAGCCCGGATGGCGGCTGGGTCGTCTTGTCCGACGTCTGGCATCCGTGGTGGTTTGCTGAAATCAACGGCTCGCCTGTTCCGCTGCAGCGCGCCAATGTGCTGTTCCGTGCAGTTGCCGTCCCGGCGGGTCACCATAGGGTGCAATTTGTATTCCGGCCGTTCGCCGGAGCCCTTCATGAGATCATGAATCGCTCCTATTAAGGACCATTAGCGTTATAATTGCGCTGGAAACTTCCGCCCTCGACGACGATGCAGCTCATCAAGATCCACCTCCGCGCCCTCGGGCTGCTCGCCTCGGAACGTTGGCTCGTCATCGCCCTCGTTTCCGCCAACATCGCCATTGCGCTCGTGCAGCTCGCCGAACCGATCTTGTTCGGCCGCGTCGTCGATGCGCTGTCTCGGCGCGAGGAAGCCTGGTTCCTGATCAGTATGTGGGCGGCGCTCGGCCTGTTCGGCATCGTGGCGGGTGTTATCGTCGCGGTCGCCGCCGACCGGTTGGCGCATCGCCAGCGCCTCGCCGCCATGACCAACGCGTTTGAGCGCACGCTGACCCTGCCGATCAGCTACCTGTCCGAACGCGGCACCGGCGCCACCGTGCGGACT
The DNA here is from genome assembly GCA_023412745.1 of Pseudomonadota bacterium. Lineage (GTDB taxonomy): Bacteria > Pseudomonadota > Alphaproteobacteria > Rhizobiales > Hyphomicrobiaceae > ZC4RG25. The sequence goes on from JAEZBZ010000196.1 coordinate 26,795, forward strand.
ATTCTCGCCGGCACCGACGCGCTGTTCGCGACGTGGCTGACCTTCGTGCGCGAACAACTGGCCGCGATCGCCAGCATTCTGTTCCTGGTGCCGACCGCGATCGCCATGAATTGGCAGCTTGCCAGCCTTCTGGCCATCCTCGCCGTCGTCTACACCATCCTCAACGTGGTGGTGGTCTATCGCACCTCGGACGGGCAGGCGGCTGTTGAACGTCATTATATCGAGGTGTTCGGCCGGGTCGGCGATGTCATCGGCAATGTGCCGGTTGTGCAAAGCTATGCCCGGCTGGCGGCGGAGGCCTCTGCGCTACGCGGCATGATGAGCCAGTTGCTGGCGGCCCAATATCCGGTGCTGACCTGGTGGGGCCTGCTCACCGTGCTGACGCGGGCCGCCTCGACCATCACCATGGTCGCCGTGTTTTCGGTCGGCGCCTATTTGGCCGGGCGCGGAGAAGTTACGGTCGGCGAGATCGTCAGCTTCGTCGCCTTCGCGGCGTTGCTGATCGGCAAGCTCGACCAGCTTTCCGGCTTCGTCGCCCGCATGTTCATGCAGGCACCGACCATGAACTCGTTCTTCGATCTGCTCGACACCACCGTTGCCATCAAGGAGGTGCCGGACGCCAAGCCGTTGCAGAACGTCCAGGGTCGCGTGCGCTATGAGAACGTGACGTTCCGCTATGGCGACGGACAACAGGGCGTTTTCGACCTGTCGTTCGAGGCTGCGCCGGGACAGACGGTGGCGCTGGTCGGTCCCACTGGATCCGGCAAGACGACGACGCTGGCCATGCTGCAGCGGCTGCGCGATCCCGATGCCGGCCGAATCCTGGTCGACGGACAGGACATCCGCGACGTGACGCTGAATTCACTACGCCATGCCATTGCGGTGGTGTTTCAGGACGCTGGCCTGTTCAACCGGAACATTGCGGAAAACATCCGCATCGGCCGGCCCGACGCCAGCATCGAAGCCATCGAGGATGCCGCGCGCAAGGCCGAGGCTCATGAGTTCATCAAGCGCAAGGCCGAAACCTACGCGGCGTTGGCCGGCGAACGTGGCGCTTCGCTCTCGGGCGGGGAGCGCCAGCGCATCGCCATCGCGCGGGCGATCCTGAAGGATGCCCCCATCCTGATCCTGGATGAAGCAACCAGCGCGCTCGATACCGAAACCGAGGGCAAAATCAAGCGAGCGCTCGACGCACTGCGCCGCGACCGCACGACCTTCATCATCGCCCATCGGCTCTCGACTGTCGCCAATGCGGACCAGATTCTAGTGTTCGACCAGGGCCGGATTGTGGAACGCGGCACGTTCAGATCGCTGGTCGCGGAGGGCGGTTTATTTTCGCGCCTCGTTTCGGAGGGCGACTTTACTGAGCCGCACAACGTAGAGCGCGAAAAAGCCAAGGCGGGCGCCGACAATTAATCGCCGTTCAGGAACGGCGAGCTATTCTGCTAGGCGCTTTAATGCTGCTTTCCCGGCAATACGGCAGTGCATGAAACCCGCCGCTCAAAAAGGGAATTCTATATCGCATTGGCAAAAAAGCGCCCCGCTGTTCAGGCAAGGCGCTTTTAGTATCGTTTTCCAATCCACCGCGAAGGCGCAAGCCTCAAAGCTTATGCGCCATGCGTTCTTTCTTCGTCGCCAGATAGCGCGCGTTATGTGCCGACGGCGACGTCGCATGCTGGATCTGCTCGACAATGGTAATGCCATGCTTTTGCAGAGCTTCCACTTTGAGCGGATTATTGGTCAGCAACCGAATTTCATTAAAACCAAGATCCTTGAGGATTTTGGCTGCGAGTTCGTAATCGCGCGCATCAACCGGCGCGCCAATCGATAGATTGGCGTCCACAGTATCAAGCCCGCGATCCTGTTCGGCATACGCCTTGATCTTCGCGACGAGCCCGATACCGCGACCCTCATGATGCGGCAGATAGATGATCGCGCCCTTCGGCGAATTAACCACCCGGTCGATCGCCTTTTGAAGCTGCGGATAACAATCGCAGCGCAGGGAATGGAAAATATCGCCGGTCACGCAACCGCTATGCAGCCGGACGATAGGAAGCTCATCCGAACTCTTGTCAGGCTGATGCACCAGCGCCATGGCCTGATACGAGGCCGAGTCGTCCTCATAGGCATGCGCTTCAAACAGAATCTCCCGGCCCTGATATTCGACCGGTAGGATCGTGTGGGCGGTATCACGGAACACAGGTTCAATGCCTTCGCTATCGGCTACTTTTGCAGCCAATGCAGAACGCCCGTTGACGTGCACTGCTTCAAGCCACGGAGCGGTAAAAGGCCGTGTGGTCACGGTCACAGCCTCGATTTCGGACGTCATCCTCGTATCTCGAGCAAGATGTTGCGCTGAAGGTGAAGCGTTTGGCATTTTCAAGGCCTCGATAGGTCCTGTCGGTATCAATGATTGCCAACAATCCTATGAAGACACGTAATCATGCCCGAGCCACGTTTAAAGCCGGTAGCGAACACGCTTTGCTTTGAAAGCAAGCAGGTAAGCTATCAGCATGCACTTTAGGTGCATGAAGGTTGGCTGGACGTATCACGTATGAAATCGGCGGGGTATTACCCGCCCTCCACAGATTGCCAAATCCAGTCACCCCTCGCGTGATCCGGTCGCAATCTAGCGCGGAACACTATGGCGCGAATAGGGGCCAGATAGGTTAATGGCCGCGACAACGGCGTCCAAAAACCTCAGTCCAGCGAGTTTATTGTCGAAGTTTGGTGCAAATTGGTCATCTCCATCCAATCGTCCACTGACAATTTACGGCGACATAACCCCCTCTCCAAACGAAGTATTTGCCACAGCGTCGGGAGGTTGCCTGTCTAGACTAAAACGCAGAAGGACGGCTTTTGGATGACATTCGACCTGCACATTTTTGTCTCAGGCGATTTTTCCGCCCAATTCATCCGAAATATGGATCCGGATAATCTCCTCGAAGCTGGATTCAGCGCGAAATCCGAGTGAGCGTGCCCGGCTGGCATCGAAGTTGCGGGGCCAACCGGCGACAATTCCCATGATCACTGGATCGGGTTCGCGACGGATGCGAGCCACCACCTTGTCGCCGGCGACCTTTTGCAGAGCAGCTATCTGTTCGCCGACGCTTACCGACAGACCCGGCATAGTCAGATTGCGGCGCGGGCCGACCTTCTCGCCGTCGATGGTCGCGGCGTGGATTAGGAAGCCGACGGCCGCGCGCGGGCTGGCGTGCCAATGACGGACATCCTCCGAAACCGGCAGCACCGCGTCCTGGCCGGACAGCGGCTCACGGATAATATTGGAGAAGAAGCCCGAGGCCGCCTTGTTCGGCTTGCCCGGACGCACGCAGATGGTGGGCAGCCGGATGCCGATGCCGTCCAGGAAGCCCTTGCGCGTGTAATCGGCCAGCAGCAGCTCGCCGATCGCTTTCTGCGTACCGTACGAAGTCAGCGGTGTGGTGAAATACTCATCGCCAATCGCTTCTGGGAACGGTGCACCGAACACCGCGATCGAGCTGGTGAAGACGAGCCGCGGCTTGTGACCCGCTGCGCGCACCGCTTCCAGCAGGTAGCGCGTGCCGTCCATATTGATGCGGTAGCCCTTGTCGAATTCCTGCTCGGCCTCGCCCGAGACGATCGCGGCCAGATGGAAGATGACGTCCGGCTTGTTGGCGATCAGCTTTTCGGCTTCACCGGGCAGCGACAAGTCGCTGACGGCCGTGGTGACCGGGAACGCGCTTTGCGGTTTCTGCGCCTCCACGACGTCGTGCAGCATAAGCCCGGTAATTTCCTTGCCGCCCAATTGGCCGTCCTTGGAAAGACGCTGCGCCAGCTTCTGGCCGACCATGCCGGCGCCGCCGATGATGAGGATCTTCATCGCGTATTCTCCCTAAACCTGAATTTTGTTGTCAGAGTTTAACGCCGCAGCGTTCCACCCACTTCAGTCCATCCACCGTGTCGCCGCGCGGCCGGTATTCGCACCCAATCCAGCCGTCGAAGCCCGTATCGTCGATGAACTTGAACAGCCAGGGGTAGTTGAGTTCACCCGCATCCGGTTCGCCGCGATCGGGCGGGCCAGCGAGCTGATAGTGGCGGGTCAAAGCGGCATATTCACGGATCGCGGTGGCAACGTCACCCTCCATGATCTGCCGGTGATAGAGGTCGAACTGCAGACCGAGGTTCGGCTCACCCACCTCGTAGATCACCGCGCGCGCCTCGCCGGTCCGGTTGAGGAAGAAGCCCGGGATGTCGCGCGTGTTGATCGGCTCAATGATGACATCGATGCCGGATGCGGCGGCCATCCGCGCACCCTTCTTCAAGTTGCTGACGTAGGTGGCGCGATTGGCGCCATGGTGGACGAGGCCTGCCATGGCATGCACGCGCGGACACTCGAGCGCCTCAGCATAGCTGAGCGCAGTCTTCATCGCGGCTTCGAAATCTGCCTCTCGGCCCGGCAACGCGGCAAGCCCGCGCTCGCCCTTGGTCCAGTCGCCCGGTGGCAGGTTGAAGAGCACCTGCGACAGGCCATTGCCCTTCAGCCGCGCCGCGATCTCAGCGGCGGGAAACTCGTAAGGAAATAGGAATTCGACGCCCTTGAACCCGGCCTTGGCCGCCGCCTCGAAACGATCGAGGAACGGCACCTCGTTGAACATCATGCTGAGATTGGCAGCAAAGCGCGGCATCCGGCTTTTCCCTTATTCGGCATGCTCCGTCCACCAAAGCTGGCGAACGTCTCTGTTTTTGTAAACGAGCCCCTTCCCATGCGCCACTCTCGCCGCCGCATGGCGGCGCTATCGGATCGCAACAGATGGGCTTGGGATTTGGTACAGGGGATGCCGCCGCTATTCAGTGGCGGCACCGCCATGTCATCAAAGTGCGAAGCCGCCGTCGACCAGCATGGTGGTGCCGGTGGTGAAGCGGCTCTCATCCGAAGCCAGGTAAACGGCCATTGCGGCGATCTCTTCCGCTGTGCCGAGGCGGCCCATGGGCTGGCGATCAATGAACATCTGGCGCGCCTTCTCGGTGCCGCCGACGGACTTGCCGAGCTCTGCGATGCGGTCGTCCAGCGACGGCGACTGCACCGTGCCCGGGCAGATCGCGTTGCAACGCACGCCCTTGCGGATGAAATCCACCGCGACCGACTTGGTCAGGCCGATCACCGCCGCCTTGGTCGCGCCGTAGACATAGCGATTGGCAACGCCGCGGATCGAGCCTGCGCCCGAGGCAATGTTGACGATCGAGCCTGAGCCCTTGGCCAGCATGCCAGGCAGGAAGGCCTTGATGGTGCGGTCCATGGAGCGGACGTTCAGGTCGAAGGCCCGGTCCCATTCAGCGTCGGTGCTTTCCAGCACCGTGCCGTGATGCACGAAACCGGCGGCATTGAAGAGAATATCGACATCGGGAAAGCGCTTGGCCATAGCATTGACGGCAGCCGTATCGAGCACGTTGAGCGACAAGCACTCGGCTACGCCCTCCTGCTTCAATCCATCCAGCTTCGCCTCATCGACGTCGGTCGCGATGACGCGGGCGCCCTCACGCGCGAATGCGATGGCGGTGGCCCGGCCGATACCGGCGCCGGAAGCGGTACAGAATGCTGTCTTGCCCTGCAGGCGATTGCTCATGAGACGTACCCCCAAAGGTCTGGTTGTTCGATGGGTTGCTAGCATGGTTGCGCTGCGACCGACAGATGGGGGCAGCGGCTGGTCATCAAAGATCGTTGGTATTGAAGGAGTCGCACTGCTGCATGCTGCCGCTTTCAAAGCCGCGCCGGAACCAGCGTACGCGCTGCGCCGACGAGCCATGCGTGAACGCATCCGGCACAACGCGGCCGGTCTGCTGCTTCTGCAGGGTGTCATCGCCGATACGGCTGGCAGCGTTGAGACCTTCCTCGATATCGCCCGGTTCAAGCCTGTTATTCTGCGTGTCGGTCAGCTTGGCCCACATGCCGGCGAGACAATCCGCCTGCAACTCCATGCGCACCTGGATCTGGTTGGCCTCGCGTTCCGAAACCCGCTGCTTCAGCGCCTGCACCTTCTCGGCGATGCCGAGCAGCGTCTGGACATGGTGGCCGACCTCATGCGCGATCACGTAGGCCTGGGCGAAGTCTCCCGGGGCCTTGAAACGCCGCTCCAGCTCGTTGAAGAACGACAGGTCGAGATAGACCTTGCGATCGAGCGGACAGTAGAACGGCCCAACCGCCGCCACGCCCTGGCCGCACTGGGTCTGCACCGCGCCGGTATACAGCACCAGTTGCGGCTCCTGGTAGCGCAGGCCGTTTCGCTCAAACATCGGCTTCCAGACGTCTTCGGTATCGGCCAGCACGCGGGCGACGAACCGCTTCTGAGCATCATCGCCACGCTCGGCCTGCTGGCTGTTACGGCCCGGAAGTTCGAAGCCCTGACGCTGGGCGTCGCTGCCCGGATCCATGCGCGGCATTTGGATTTCACGGCCGATGTTGGGAACGCCATTGCCGCCCGGGCCACCGCCGGTCAGCAGATCCAGCGGATTGATGCCGAACAGCAGCATGATGGCGCCGATGATCAGCAGCGTCGTCAGGCTCATCCCGCCGCCACGGCCGCCGATCTGGATCGGCATGCGTCCACCGCCACCTCCCGGAAACCTGAACCCGCCACCGCGCGTCTCGCCACGGCGGTCTTCGACATTCTGGCTTTCCCGGTCACGATCATCGTAGCGCATGGTAGCTCCCGCACCTCAACCAGTTCCAGCCCCCGACGCTCCCGCCGACGACTTCAGCATGCCGGCCGATCCAGCACAAGCCGAACACGGCTTTAGCGATCCTCCGGCGTGGCGGCAATATGTGCCTCCGCAGGGTCCGCTGCGGGCGCGGGAATCACGAGCGGCTTCGGCTCGGGCGTCGCCCGCACCTTGACCGTCGGCAGCATGGCACGCACCGCCCGCGAGACCGCCACGACGCCCTCGTTGGCATACGCCTCGTGATTGCGCTCGATTTCTTTAACCTCATAAAGGTAGTTAACCATCAGTCCGTGGGATTCCTTCATCCCCTTGGCTGAAACGTCGGCAAGCCAGTTGATCCGCTCCAGCCGCGCACCGTTGCCAAGATGAAAGCGGGCCACCGGATCGACCGGCCGGCCGTCGCCGGCTTTCTCCTGCACCAGATAGTGCGCGACCAGTGCGCTGAGATGCCCCTCCAGTTCGGCCGCCGCCACGGGATCGTCGGACCACAGCGGATCATCGAGCGCCGCCAGCGCGAGTTGCATGTCCGGCGTCAGCACGCCGTTCTCCCCCTCCACGCGGACCGACTTCAGCCAGCGGGCGAAACGCGGCACGGGCGAGAGTGTCACGAAGGTCCGCAGGCTCGGTTTCTCGCGCGCCAGTTCGTCCACCACCTGCTTGATCAGGAAGTTGCCGAACGAGATCCCCTTCAACCCCTCCTGGCAGTTCGAGATCGAGTATAACACGGCCGTGCGCGGCTCGGTTTCCGGGGCCGGCTTCGGGGCCTCCTCAAGCACGCTATGGATGGTCGCGGGGATATCTCGGGTCAGCGCAACCTCGACAAAGATCAGCGGATCATCGACCAACGAGGGATGGAAGAAGGCAAAGCAGCGCCGGTCGGCCGGATCGAGGCGGCGGCGCAGATCGTCCCAACCCTTGATCTCGTGCACCGCCTCGTAGGCGATGATCTTCTCCAAGATCGCCGCCGGCGTCTGCCAATCAATGCGGCGGACCACCAGAAACCCGCGGTTGAACCACGAATACAGCAGGTGCCGCAGGTCGCTGTCGACCGCCGCCAGTTCCGCGTCGCCGTTGAGCATGTCCAGCAGATCACGGCGCAAAGCGACGATTTCCGCCGTCGCGCCGGGCGCCAGATTGAGGCGGCGGAAGAATTCCTGGCGCGGACTATCGACTGCTGCCTGCAACCGCGCCAGCGACGTCGGTGAGGGATCGGCGACGTAAGCAGCCGCCGCTGCGCTGGCCGCCGCTTCGTCCGGCTGCAGCGCTTCGGCGAGAAAGCGGAAGAAGGTTTCCTTCTCGCCGGCGTCCAGCCCGCGATACAGCGTCAGAATCTGTTGTGCCAGCGCCACGCCGGAGGCTTCACCGCGCACCGAAACCAGGGCCTTGGACAGCGCAACGATATCTGCCGTGGCATCACCGTTCTTCAGCGACCAAGGCAAAAGCTGGCGCCCCTGCTCGGCGACATTGTTGAGCAGTTCCTGCAGGAACGAAACGTTCACGCGGCGATCCTTTGACACCTGGGCAACCGGGCTGGGGGCTTTCCGCTCGACGCTGCCCCCTCGTGATGGCTATCTAGCTCAAAATGGCCAACGCACCAGGGGGAAACATCATGGCTGACAGCGAGATCTATGAAATTCTCGCGCTGAAGTATGGCCGGCATGCGAACCGGACGCGCGCCGACAACTTCCTGTTCCCGGACGATCACGCCAGCCCGCAGCCGATCGACTATTTCGTCTGGGTCATCCGCAACCAGAACCGCACCGTCCTGCTCGACACCGGTTTCGATCGCGCGGAGGCCGCCAATCGCGACCGCGCTATCGATCACGAACCGCGCGAGGTGCTGAAACGTATTGGGGTCGATGCGGACCGGATCGACAACGTCATCATCTCGCACCTGCACTACGACCACGCCGGGACGCTCGACCACTACCCTGCCGCGACCTTCCACCTGCAGGAAGCCGAGATGGCCTACGCCACCGGGCGCTGCATGTGCGATTCCGTGTTGCAGAAGCCGTTCAACGCCGACCACGTCTGCCAGATGGTCAAGAACGTGTATTCCGGCCGGGTCCAGTTCCACGATGGCGATGGTCAGATCGCACCGGGCATCACCGTGCATGCGATGCCTGGCCACAGCAAAGGCTTGCAAAGCGTGCGGGTGCTGACCCGGACCGGCTGGGTCGTTCTGGCGTCGGACGCTACTCATCTCTACGAGAACTTCGAGCAGCGCCGGCCGTTCCCGATCGTGGTCGATGTCGAAGCGACACTGCGCAGCTACGACCGGCTGCAGGCGCTGGCGACGTCGCGGCGCCACGTGGTCCCCGGTCACGATCCCCTGGTGCTGGAACGCTATCCTGCGCTATCGGCCGAAACCAAAGGCATTGTGCATCGGCTGGACGTGGCGCGGATCGACTAAGGCGGTCAGGCAATCAGCCTGCCCAGAGCGGCATCGACCGTTGCCACGGTATCGTCCCAATATGGCAGGCGCGCACGAGCCTCCAGCGCGCCATGGCGGAGAGCGTCGCGTCTGGCTGGTTCGGCCAGAACGGCGCCCAGCGCATCTCTCAATGCGCAGGCGTCGCCGGGAGCGACGATCAGGGCTGCTTGCGGGCTCAACCACTCCTGAACGGCCCCGGCCGCGGTCGTCACCACCGGGATTCCGCGAGCGATTGCCTCGGCGATCGCCATGCCGAACCCTTCGTGGTGTGACGCCGCAACATAGACATCCGCCGCGCGCCAGATGCTTTGGAGTTCGGCATCGTCACATTCGCCTGTCAGCATGATGCGATGGTCGAGCCGCAGTTCCGCGATCGATGCATAAAGTTCGGCGACGTAAGCAGGCGCGCGTGTCGTATTGCCGACGATGGTCAATTGCCACGGCAGATGCTCCAAGCCGGCGAGCGCAGTGACCAGCGTTACGTGATCCTTGCGTGGCACCAACGCGCCCACGGAGAGAAGCGACGGTACCGTGTTCGCCGGGGAAGCTGCCGGCTGCGGATCGATGCCTGGCGGGGCCAACACGATGCGGTCTGGCGACACGTCAAAACGCCTGCGCAGATCATCGGCTGTCGTCTGCGAGGTCACAATAGCCAGGGCAACGTGCGCGAGCGCCTCCCGTTCCGCTGTCGCCAACGCAGCGCGGTCCGCGCTACTCCCCCCATCGAACGACAACGGATGATGCACGATCATCGCCAGCCGAAGCCGTTGCGCATGACGACACGCCACATCCGGCATCACGCCAAGACAAAGCTGATCGGCGACGACCAGCGTGCCATCGGCCAGCGTCTCGAACTGCGCCGAGGCGATTCGGCGGGCCTCGGTATCGGGGCGCGGAAACCCGGACGGCAGGATCATGTCGCTGATCGTCCAGCCGCGCCCGCGCAATTCCCGCATCAAGCGCGTATCGTAGATCCAGCCGCCGGTGCGGCGCTCGTAGTCGGCGGAGATGGCGAAAACCAGATGCCGCGCGCGCTCATGTGCAATGACGGACGCGGGCGCACCCATGCCTACGGCGCCTCCCGATCCATGGCCCGCAGATCAATGCGGCGGATCTTGCCGGTGATCGTCATCGGCATATCACGGACGAAGCGAATACGGCGCGGATATTCATGCGCCGCCAGACGGCTGCGGACGAACTGCTGGATCTCGGTGGCCAGATCGTCCGTCGGCGTTACGCCCGGCGCCGGCACGATGAAGGCGACGACCACCTCGCCGCGCAGGTCATCCGGCGCACCGATCACACCGGCCAGCGCGACCGAGGGATGCCGCTGCAGGCATTCCTCCACCTCGCCCGGACCGATGCGATAGCCAGCGGAATTGATGATGTCGTCGTCGCGGCCCTGAAACCAGAAATAGCCGTCGTCGTCCTTTTTCGCGATGTCGCCGAGCAGGCACCAGTCCCCGCGGAACTTGTCGCGCGTGGCTTCGGGCCGGAGCCAGTATTCCAGAAACATCACCGGATCGGGACGGAGCACCGCGACACTGCCCGGCGTTCCCGCTGGCAGGACATTGCCCGCGTCGTCCACGACCTCAACCACGTGGCCCGGAATGGCGCGGCCCATCGAGCCCGCCCGCACCGGAAACAGCCGCCCCGAATTGCCGATCACCAGGTTGATTTCGGTCTGGCCGAAGAACTCGTTCATGGTCAACCCGAAGGTGGCCTGCCCCCAGGCGATCATGTCGGCGCCAAGCTTCTCGCCGCCGGTTCCAATCGAGCGTACATTAAAGCTGAAGCGTCGCGGATCGGGCACCTGCCGCATCAAGCGCAATGCCGTCGGTGGCATGAAGACATTGCGCACACCATGCCGCGCGAGAAACGCGAAGGCCCATTCGGGATCGAACTTGGTCCGCCCGGAGCCGACCACCGGCACGCCGTAGTACAATGACGGCAGCAGCACATCGAGCAGGCCACCGGCCCAGGCCCAGTCCGCCGGTGTCCAGAAACGATCACCTGCCTGCGGGAACATATCCTGCGGCAGCGCCACGCCCGGCAGATGGCCGAGCAGCACGCGGGCCGCATGCAGCACGCCCTTCGGATTGCCGGTGGTACCCGAGGTGTACATCAGAAGCGCCGGATCATCGGGTCCGCTGTCAACCGCATCGCGCTGATCCGATGCGCGAGCGCTCAAATCCCAGAACCCCTGCGCCGGCGATGCGGACGGATCATCGACCGTCACGACGTGCGCCAGCGTCTCCACATCGGTGATGGTATCCGCGACGCGCGCGTGCGCTTCGGCTGTGGTCACCAGCACGCGCGCGCCGCTGTCGCGCAGCCGGTATTCAAGTGCATCCGGCCCGAACAGGTTGAACAGCGGCAGCGCGATCGCGCCGAGCTTATGTACCGCGATATGCGCCAGCAGGCTTTCCGGGCATTGCGGCAGGTGAATCCCGACGATGGCGCCGCGATGGACACCCAGATGCGCCAGCACGTTTGCAAAGCGGCATGCCGCCCGCTCGACCTCCACGAATGTCCAGGTTCGGATTGCCCCGTCGACATGTTCGAAAATCAGCGCTGGCGCATCCGGCGTGCGCCGCGCGTGACGGGCGCAAATCGCCTCGGCGATGTTGAAGCGCGCCGGGATATCCCAGCGAAAGTTTGCCGTGACCTCGTCGTAGCTCTTGCCCGTGAGGTACATGGCAGCGTGGCCTTCATGCCAATCCGTGATCGGAAATCAGCTCGTATTTCAGCACGCGCTTGGAGGCGGTGATCGGCGTCACGTGCGCGTTGAAGGAAAGGTAGTGCTCGGTCTCCAGATGCAGCTTGAACGCCGCCTCGTCGTCATAGGTTTCGTAGAGAAAGAAGGCGTTGGCATCGAGCGGATCCTGCGCGACATCGAACTGCCGGCAACCGACCTCGTTCTCGAGGCTATTGCGCGCCTGCGTCAGCAGCGCCGTGCGAAACGCGGCGGTATGCCCGGGCTTCGATTCAAAGAATACGACGACGACGTACATCTGGCCTCCCATGCTCATGCTTGTTTGGTGGCAAACCACCGCATTATAATATGCCGCGCGCCTTGAGATCGGAAACCTTCTCCGGCGCATAGTTCAGCAAACCTTCGTAGACATCCGAATTATGATGGCCGACCGGCGCGCCGGTCCAGCGGATCTGTGCATCGCGATCGAGCCCATCGACCATCGGCACCACGCCCGGATGCAGCAGATCTCCGTGCAGCGGATCGTTGACCATCGTCACCATGCGCCGCGCACGGTACTGCGGATCGGCGGCAATATCGGCCGTGGTGTAGATC
>JAEZBZ010000240.1 GCA_023412745.1 Pseudomonadota bacterium
CTGATCATGTTCGCTGGTGGCCTGCTTTCGCTTTCGGATCGTAGGTTGCGGGTCGGTGCGCCGCAGCCGTCGCGGTTGCGCGTCCGTCAGGTTCCGGCGGAGTAGCGCGGATGCTTGAACAAATCCGCAGGCTGCGCATGGTCCTCCTGATGATGCCGATGCTGCTGCTATCGTCGGTGGCGATGGCCGTGCAGCCCGACGAGATCCTCCCCGATCCGGCACTGGAATCGCGTGCGCGGGCCTTGTCGGCCGAGCTGCGCTGCGTCGTGTGCCAGAATCAATCCATCGACGATTCCAATGCGCCGCTCGCGCGCGATTTGCGCCTGCTGGTGCGCGAGCGGCTGATTGCCGGTGATAGCGATGCCGAGGTGAAGGCCTTCGTCGTCGCGCGCTACGGCACATTCGTTCTGCTGAAGCCGCCGTTCGATGGCCGCACGCTGCTGCTGTGGCTGACGCCGCTGATGATCCTACTCGGCGCCACGGTGCTGATCGGCCGGTATCTTTTGCGCGCGCGCAACGCGGGTTCGGCACCTGTTGCGATACCTAGTCTGACGCGCGAAGAGGAAGAGCGGCTCAATGCGCTGCTGCAGGATGACGGCGCGCCAAGCCAGCCCTCCGGCAACACCGGTCAGGGCTGATATCGGGCGGCTCGCGTTCGCCAACCTTACGAATTTGTAATCCGCGTGAAACACGGCTGTAAGGCTGCGTGACCTACATCTCTTTCCAGGTTCACTGAGGGATCTGACGAGGAAAGAGGATTTGCGCATGTCGATCGATGAGAACAAAGCCGACGCCGCGCGCTCCGTGAAGGTCACGCCCCGCCGGGCGAAGACTCCACTGATCGCGGTTTTCGCGGGTGTTAGCGCGCTGGCGCTGCTCGCAGTGGCGCCCCCGCAGGCCGTACAGGCACAGCTCAAGCCGAGCAACACCAACACCATCGAGATGCCGGGCCGCGCGCCCATGACGTTCGCCGACATCGTCGAGCGCGTGAAGCCGGCCGTCGTCAGCGTCACCGTTACCAACGAAGCAGCGCAGGTTGCCAACAACCAGCGTCGCGGTGGCCAACGCAACATGCCGGAAGGCATTCCGTCGCTGCCGGATGACCATCCGCTGAACGAGTTCTTCCGCAATCTCCCGCGCGAGTTTCGTGGCATGCCGGGTCCGAACCAGGGCCCGCAGCAGCCGCAACGTCCGCGTCAGGCGACCGGATCGGGCTTCGTGATCTCGGCTGATGGGTTCGTCGTCACCAACAATCACGTGATCGACGGCGCCACCAAGGTGAGCGTCGCGTTCGATGAGCAGAACAAGTTCGAGGCGGACGTGGTCGGCACCGACCCGCGCACCGATCTGGCACTTCTCAAGATCAACGCGAAGAACCAGAAGTTCCCGTTCGTCAAGTTTGCTCCGTCGCAGCCACGTGTTGGCGACTGGGTGATCGCGGTCGGCAATCCGTTTGGACTTGGCGGTACTGTAACGGCCGGTATTGTGTCGGCGCTGTCGCGTGACATCGGTTCGGGTCCCTACGACTACATGCAGATCGACGCTGCCGTGAACCGCGGCAATTCGGGCGGTCCGAGCTTCAACCTGCAGGGCGAAGTGGTCGGCGTGAACACGGCGATCTACAGCCCGTCGGGCGGCAATGTCGGCATCGCGTTCGCAGTCCCCTCAAGCACAGCGCAGGAAGTGGTCGCGCAGTTGCAGAAGTCCGGCAGCGTCAGCCGCGGCTGGCTGGGTGTTCGCATCCAGAGCGTCGATGAGGATACCGCGGCCAGTCTCGGCTTGTCTGAGCCCAAGGGCGCGCTGATCAACGACGTCACGGCCAACGGTCCGGCCGCCGCCGCCGGCCTGCGCAGCCAGGACGCTATCCTGTCGATCAACGGCGAGGCGATCAACAACAGCCGCGAACTGGCGCGCAAGATTGCCGAATACGCCCCTGACACGACTGTCGATGTCCGCCTGATCCGCGCGAACAAGGAGCAGACCATCAAGGTGAAGCTCGGCACGTTCCCTGGGTCCAGCGCGGAGATCGCGAAACTGGAGCAGGGTAGCAATCAGGCCAATCCAGCTGAGCCGCAGATGAACATGCTCGGCTTGGCGCTGACCCAGGCGCAGGCGACACGCGGCGCAAAGGCGGAAGGCGTGCAGGTGTCCGAGGTCGATCCGGCGTCCGACGCGGCAACCAAGGGCCTGCGCACCGGCGACGTGATCCTGGAGGTGAACAGCCAGGCGGTATCGTCGCCTGCCGACGTAGACGTGGCGGTTAAGGCCGCTAAGGAGCTCGGCCGTACGGCGGTTCTGTTGAGCGTCAAGACGGGTGATCAGCGCCGCGTCGTTGCGGTCCAGATCAACAAGGGCTAACCGACCCGTCCTCTGAAGGCCTCTGACGAAAAGCGAGGCGGCCGATCCCAGGACATCTGGACAGGCCGCCTCGTATTGTCTTTGCTGCCCGCGCTACAGTGAATCACCCTCGCAACCCCCGTGAAATGCATGCGCGTGCTCGTGATTGAAGATGACCGGGAGACGGCGCAGTTTCTGCAAAAGGCACTGCGCGAGAGCGGTCATGTCGCTGATATCGCCTATGACGGCGAGGATGGCCTCGCGGCGGCGCAGACCGGCAGCTACGACATCCTCATCGTCGATCGCATGCTGCCGCGCCTCGACGGGTTGACGTTGGTGCGCACGCTACGCGGCGAGGGACACCGGACGCCGGTGCTGATCCTGTCGGCGCTGGGCGAGGTAGACGATCGCGTCAAAGGGCTGCGGGCCGGCGGTGACGATTACCTCACCAAGCCGTATGCCTTTTCCGAACTGCTGGCGCGCATTGAGGCGCTTATGCGTCGCGGCGATCCGCAGGAGGCGCAGACCCGTTATGTGGTCGGCGATCTGGTGCTCGACCGGCTGTCGCATCGCGTAACGCGCGGCGGCGAACAGATTTCGCTCCAGCCGCGCGAATTCCGCCTGCTCGAATATCTGATGCGCCACGCTGATCAGGTGGTGACGCGCACGATGTTGCTCGAACATGTTTGGGACTATCATTTTGATCCGCAAACCAACGTGATTGATGTGCACATCTCGCGGCTGCGGTCTAAGATCGACAAGAACTTCGGGGAGCCTCTACTGCACACGATTCGTGGCGCGGGGTACATGATCCGTGTCGGCCATCCCTGACATGCTGTCGCGACTGGCGCATACGACCGCCTTCCGGTTGATGGCCGTGTACGTTGCGTTGTTCGTGACGCTGGCAGCGGCGATCGGGGCGGCGCTGGTCTGGCAGACCAACGAGTTGGTGACGCGGCAGCTCGTGCAGACACTCGCCAGCGAGGCCGATATCCTCAAAACCATGGCGCGGGTGCAGGGGCCCGAGACGCTTGCCAAGGCGGTGGCCGATCGCAGCCAGAAGTCCAACCTGCAGCTCTATTTCCTGACCGATGCTAGCGGCCGTAAGATTGCGGGCAACCTCAACCGCTGGCCGCCAGAACTGGTGCGGGGTTCCGGTGGTCTGTTCCGCTATGAGGCGGGAACGGAAACGGAGGCTGACCATCGAATGGCCGTCGGTGTACTGGTGACGCTCGGCGGCGGGCAGAAGCTGCTTGTGTCCCGCGATGTCGAGGATCAGGTCGGGTTCATCGAGCGTGTGCGCACGCTGTTTCTTGCCGGTTTCGGACTGCTCGGCCTTGTCGGGCTGGTCGGCGGCATCCTGGCGAGCCGGCTGATTCTCAAGCGCATCTCCGGTATCACCGGTACGGCGGAATCCATCATGGCGGGTGATCTGTCGCGGCGGATCGCGGTCACCGGCAGCGGCGATGAACTGGACGATCTCAGCCGTCATCTCAACGCGATGCTGGATCGTATCGAACTGTTGATGGCGGGCTTGCGCGAAGTCTCCGACAACGTTGCGCACGATCTGAAGACGCCGCTGACGCGGTTGCGCAATCGTGCCGAAGCCGCGCTACGCGAAGCCAGAAGTCCGGACGACTACCACGCCAGCCTGGAACGGACGATTGAGGAAGCTGACGAGATTATCAAGACCTTCAACGCGATGCTGTTGATCGCGCGCCTGGAAGCCGGTGCGGTGGAGGACACGCTTGAGCCGTTCGATGTCGCGGCCCTGGTGCGCGACGTGGTCGAGCTTTACGAGCCCCATGCGGAGGAGCTCGCGCGCGGTCTCCACGTTGCAGCCGACAGCGAGGTGATGGTGAAGGCCAATCGCCAGCTCATCGGGCAGGCCGTTGCCAACATGGTCGATAACGCATTGAAGTACGGCGAGCCTTCGGTGCGCGATGGGACCGCCGCGCGGGGCGCCGACGTCGAGGTTTCGGTCGGGCGCGTCGGGGATGCCGTCGAGATCGCGGTTGCCGATAGCGGCGCCGGCATCCCGGAGCAGGACCGCGAGCGGGTGCTGAAGCGCTTCGTGCGCCTGGAGGAAAGCCGTACGCGTCCCGGCACGGGCCTTGGGCTCAGCCTTGTCGCAGCGGTGGCGAGATTGCATAAAGGCAGCGTGCGCATTGAGGACAATGGGCCGGGATTGCGCGTCGTTCTCACTTGGCCGCTGCCGGGCGTTCTATAGGCAGCACGGCACGATTGCCGGAGAAATCACGAGAGGGCGCGGCCCATGACGCTAAAGCCAGACGCACTCGCGCCGCTCTTTGCCCGGCTGAGGACTGAGCCAGTGCAGCGCGACGATCCGGTGATCGCCGAACAGCTTGCTGAGCTGGAGGCTGGGTTTGCCGCTGGCGAAAATGGCGATGCCCTGGTCAGCAGCGCGCCCGTGCGTCGTCTGCTCGCTGGCATGCTGTCGGGTTCGCCCTATCTGGCGGGCTTGGCGCGACGCGACCCGGCGCGGCTGGCGCGGGTGTTGACCGAATCTCCCGAGGCCGGATGCGTCAGATTGTTGGCCGAGGTTGCGGAGCATGCGAATGCGGCCACGTCGGCTGCCGAGGTCATGGCGGCGCTGCGCCGTTTCAAGAACGAGATCGCTCTGCTGACCGCACTGGCCGACATCGGTGGCGTCTGGCCGCTCGACAAGGTCACGGGCACGCTCACCGATGCAGCGGATGCCACTGTGCAGGCGGCGGTGAGGTTCCTATTCCGGCAGGCGGTCGCGAAAGGCGATTGGATTGCCGACGGCGGCGCTGATCCGGCCGCCAATTCCGGGTACATCGTGCTCGGCATGGGTAAATACGGCGCCCACGAACTGAATTACTCCAGCGACATCGATCTCATCGTTTTCTACGAGAAGGACCGTCTGCGGCTACGCGACGGCGTTGAGCCGCAACCGTTCTTCGTGCGTATGACGCGCGAGCTGGTGCGGCTGATGCAGGAGCGCACCGGCGATGGATACGTCTTCCGTACCGATCTCAGGCTGAGGCCCGATCCCGGCGCGACGCAGGTGGCGCTGTCGACCGATGCGGCGCTGATTTACTATGAGAGCTTCGGCCAGAACTGGGAACGCGCCGCCATGATCAAGGCGCGGCCGGTCGCGGGTGACATCGAGGCCGGTCGGTCGCTGCTGGCCGAACTGGCCCCGTTCATCTGGCGCAAGTATCTCGATTTCGCGGCTATCGCCGACATTCATGCCATGAAGCGTCAGATCCACGCGCACCGCGGGTTTGCCGAAATAGGCGTCGCTGGCCACAACATCAAGCTCGGCCGTGGCGGCATCCGCGAGATCGAGTTCTTCGTGCAAACGCAGCAGCTCATCGCGGGCGGACGGCAGCCGGATCTGCGCATTCCCGCAACTCTCGATGCGTTGAAGCATCTGGCTGACCGAGGCTGGATCAAGCCTGAAGTACGCGATGACCTGACCCGCAGCTATGTCTACTTGCGCGGCATAGAGCACCGTCTTCAGATGGTCGCGGACGAGCAGACACACGAACTGCCGAGCGCGACCGAAGCATTGGCGTCATTTGCGCACTTCGCCGGCTATCCATCCACTGCGGCACTGGCGACAGAACTAATCAGCCAGCTCGAAACCGTGCAGCGCCACTACGCGGTGCTGTTCGAGGATATGCCTGAGCTGACCCGCGGCGGCGACAACATGGTATTTGCGGGCGAGGCGGACGATCCGCAGACGCTGGAAACGCTGTCGCGCATGGGTTACTCGCAGCCGCATCAGGTGATATCGACGGTGCGCGGCTGGCATCACGGCCGCTACGCGGCGGTGCGCACGGCCAAGGCGCGCGAACGCCTTACGGAAGTGCAGGCCGTTCTCATCGAGGCGCTGGCGGCGACCGCTAATCCGGATTCGGCATTTGCCAGTTTCGATCGCTTTCTCGCCCAATTGCCCACGGGCGTGCAGCTCTTTTCGCTATTGCGCGCCAATCCGACGTTGTTGCGCCTCGTTGCCGACATCATGGGCTCCGCGCCACGCCTGGCGCGCATTCTCAGCCGGCGTCGCCGCGTGCTCGATGCAGTGCTCGATCCGCGCGTGATCGGGACATTGCCGACGTCTGACGAACTCGACGGCATCATCCGCCAGGAAATTGCCGATACGCATGATTTTCAGGATGTGCTGGATCGCGCCCGCGTCGTTGGTAACGAGCAGGCGTTCTTGATTGGTGTGCGGATTTTGTCGGGCATCATCAGCACCTCGCAGGCCGGAAGCGGTTATGCGTTGCTGGCGGAGCATCTCGTCCGGGCGCTGCATGCCGTGGTCGAAAAGGATTTCGCGCGCGGGAACGGGGAAATTCCAGGCGGCGCTTCGGCTGTTGTCGCCATGGGGCGCCTTGGCGCGCACGACATGACCGCCGCGTCAGATATTGATCTCATCGTCATCTATGATTTCCCAGCCGATGTCTTGCAGTCCGACGGCGCTCGGCCGTTGGCGCCTAGCCAGTATTACGCGCGCGTGACGCAGCGGTTGATCAGTGCGCTGTCGGCGCCGACGGCGGAAGGGCATCTCTACGAGGTCGACATGCGGCTGCGGCCGTCCGGCCAAAAGGGGCCGGTGGCGACCCAGATCGCGAGTTTCATCGATTACCAGGCAACATCGGCCTGGACCTGGGCGCACATGGCGCTGACCCGCGCGCGCGTGGTCTCCGGCCCGCCCGAGCTGAAGGCCAAGATCGAGCAGGCGATCCATGATGTTCTCGTCAGGGCGCGCGACCGGCAGAAGATCGCCACCGATGTGCGCGATATGCGGGTCCGCATCGCGGCTGAGAAGGGCACGCAGGACATCTGGGATCTCAAGCAGGTGCGCGGCGGGCTGGTCGATGTCGATTTTATCACTCAGTACCTGCAACTCATTCATGCGGCCGAGCATCCCGACGTTCTCGATCAGAACACTATACGGGCGCTGCAGAAGCTGGACGCCAAGGGGCTGATCCCGGATGGCGGCGGTGCGGTTCTGCTGCCCGCGACCCGCATGCTGAATGATCTCAACCAGATCGTACGGCTGTGCGTGGACGAGCCGTTCCGGCCCGATCAGGCGTCTCCAGGGCTGAAAAACCTGCTGATACGGGTGGCTGACGCGCCAAACTTCGAGCGCCTCGAAGCCGATTTGCGCCAGATGTTGGCGGAGACCGCGGCGCTGTTCGATCGGCTCGTCGTTTAAGACCGCAAAAATCCGCGACGGAAATCCAGAGGCTCACCCGTTCATTGAGGGACTGGGGAGAGATGATCGAAGCCTCTTTGGAGACTGAGCGTATGAAAAAGCGGACAATGGTGCTGATCGCGGGCGTTCTGGTTGTGGCCGGTGGTGCCGCGGCAATCGCAGCCGTGGGAGATAAGCGCGGCCGGCATGGACACCATGGCCCCCACGGAATGGGATTCATGATGGGTGAGATGGGCGGCTTCGGCGGTCGCGGTGGTGCCCAGTGGATGAAGCGGCTCGATGCCAACAACGACGGCACCGTGACGATCGAGGAAGCGCTGCAGGTTCGTGCACCGGCTTTCGCACGGCTTGATACGAACAATGACGGCGTGATCGATGCGCAGGAGCTCGAGGCCGAGAACAAGCTCAACGTGGACTATTTCGCCAAGGTCATGCTGAAACGGTTCGACAAGGACAACGACGGCAAGATCTCTCGCGAGGAGTTCACTAAGGCCGGTGGGCATCGTGGCCATCGCATGGCCAAGCGCGGTGAGCGTGGCGATGACAGTGCGGAAGAGCCCGCGGAAGGCAAAGAGGAACTGCGCGGTCCCGGCCGGGAAGGCAAAGGTCCGCGTTGGCATCGTCATCACGAGCGCCGCGCCGAGCGTGTGTTCGAGCGGTTCGACCTGAACGATGACGGCGTGCTCGAGGCCGCCGAGATCGAAGCCGCGGTCAAACACCGCGTCTCGCGTCGCATTAATGCTATGGTTCGGCGTCTTGATCAGGATGGCGACGGCAAGATCACGCGGGCCGAGTTCGAGCGCCCGGCGCGAGAGCGTTTCGCGGCTCGTGACATCAACGGCGATGGCGTGATCACGGAAGACGATCTGCCGCCCTTCATGCGTGGACGCGTTCTGCGCTAAAGGCTGACGATCATGAGCGAGCGCGCCAGGAGGGATAGTGCCGCTAAAGGCAGGCGATCGACGGACGGATGCGGGGGGCGGGGACGAGAGTTCTCAGTCATCCGCGGAGTGCGCCGACGCGGATCTCCTGGCGCAAGCGGGACGCGGCGATGCCGCCGCGTTCCGTACTTTGGTTCAACGGCATCTCGCGGCGGTCCTGATGGTCGCCAGGCGCATGCTGCGGGACGAGGCAGAGGCCGAGGACGCCGCGCAGGAAGCGTTGCTGCGGCTGTGGCGGTCAGCATCGGAATTGACACTCGGCCCAGGCGGTGCGCGCCCCTGGCTGAGGCGCGTCGTATCGAATTTGTGCATCGACCGCATCCGCGCTGCGCAGCGTACCGATGTGACGGACAGCGTGCCCGAGGAAATCGTGGAAGCGGATCAGCTTCAGGGACTGGCCGAGCAGGAACTGGCCGCGCGCGTCGATGCTGCATTGAAGGCTTTGCCCGAACGCCAGCGCGTGGCGCTGACGCTGTTTCAATACGAGGGCTTAAGCCAAACCGAGGTAGGCCAGGTGATGGGCGTATCGGACGAAGCCGTGGAATCGCTGCTGGGTCGGGCGCGGCGGGCGCTCAAGGCGGCACTGAAGGAGGACTGGCGCCAGCTTCTCGCGAATGATGCGTGATGGGCTGGCGGCGGAGCGAGGCACTCAGATGGTGAAACATACAGAGCTACGAGACGCGCTGACTGCGTTCGAGCTGCATCTCGATGTGTACGGTGCCCGTCGCGAGCGCTGGTCGGATGCTGCCCGCCGGCGGTTTGATCCTCTGCTGGTCAATGAGCCGCGGGCGCGTCAGTTGCTGGCGGAAGCCCGGGCCCTGGATCAGGTTCTGGAGAGTGCTACGCCGCCTATCGACGCCGACAGGCTAGACACGTTGAGCGCGCGCATCGCCGACTTTGCGGCTGCGGAAGCTAAGGATGCGACCGCGACCAACGTGGTGGATTTGTCGCGCGCGAGACTGTCCCGGCCGGTCGCACGCCCACGCTTCGGTAGCGGTGGCGTCTGGCAGATGGCCTCGGCGCTGGCGGCCTCGCTGATCGTAGGCATCTATCTCGGCACCGCGCCGGTGGTGATGTCGGCGGTTGAAACGATTGCGGAAAGCGTTGGCATCGCCGATACGGCGGACACCGGCAATTTGGCCCTGTTCGATGACGGCGCCAATGGTGTCGATGAGGATCTGCTATGAGCGAGCCTATACAGCCGGCGGTTTCTGTCGAGCGGCGGTCACCGCGATGGATGCGTGCCGTGCTGGTCATTTCGCAGGCGCTCAACCTGCTGACCATCGGCATCATCGCGTCGGCTGCTTGGCATTTGCATGATGGCGTCGGCCGCGGTCCCGGGATGATCGGCCGCCTGCATAGCTTCGTCGATACGTTGCCCGCCGAGCGCGCCGAAAAGCTGCGTGCGGTGATCCGCGAGGCACGCCCCGCGATACAGCCGCTGCGCCGCGAGATATGGCGTGCTCGCCGCGAGGTAGCCAATCTGTTCGAGGCAAGCCAGTTCGATAGGGATCAGTATGCTGCGGCGCATCAGCGGGTGCTGGACGCCGAGATTGCAATGCGGCGCGAACAGTTCGCGTTCATGAGTAGTCTGGCGGCTGCGATGACCGCTGAGGAGCGGCAAGAGTTCGCGAAATTGCGTCGTCCCCCGCCAAGGCGCGGAGGTGGTGAGGAGGTAGGCGAGAAAGAGGCAGCCGATCCAGCCGCGGGCCGCTAGCCGAACGAATGCTCTGATGATCGTTCGGTTACATGAGGACGATCATGAAATATGGGCGCACTACACCTATCGAACTATCCAGATTGCAGGCTAAGTCGTTATTTTGAATAGAATTTTGAGTTTGTGTCCATAGTGGAACCGAATCAGATCTAGCGCGTTTTTATTGTAACCTGCGCGGGGGGGGGGGGGGGGGGGGGGGGGGGGGGGGG
>JAEZBZ010000266.1 GCA_023412745.1 Pseudomonadota bacterium
CGCCCATGATGGCGGTCATCCACCCGCCCACGACACCAATCAACACGGGCGGGATGGTGCTGATGAAGCGCTTGGATACCGTGAAACGCCGCTTCAGCGGCAGGCCCTGGATCCAGGTGTGCTGGCCACCGCGCCGTCGCGGTGCATTGGGCAGGCTGGCGTTCTTGCGCAGCGTCGACAGGCTTTCGATGAACATCAGCGTGCCGACAACGCCGAGCACCAGCACGTAGCTCAGTGAAATGACCAGATCGAGCTGGCCGGTCGCTTTTAGCAGGCGCTGCAGGCCGACGCCGGTCGTTGCGCCGAACAGGCCGCCCGCGAGCACCAGCAGGCCGAGCGGGACGTCAACGTTCTTTCGGCGCCATTGCGACATCGCGCCGGCCACCGATGAGGCGACGACCTGGCTGACGCCGGTGCCGACCGCGATCAGCGGTGGGATACCCATCAGGATCAGCAGCGGCGTGGTGATGAAGCCGCCGCCGATGCCGAACATACCGGACAGAATGCCGACCGCGAGGCCCATGCCGACGAGAAGGAAGCCGTCGATCGCCATACCCGCAACCGGCAGATAGATCGGCCAAAGCATGATCAGGATAGGAGGCATCAGGATTGGCGACAGCAGCATTACGGCACCGATAGCGAAAGGGGCATCAGGGTCTTGGGCCTATCGTGGTCGAAAGCGTACCACGGCGGTTGTGGTCAGCCATGTGCGAGCCGCCTCTTGCGTCTCGCGCGTTTCGGGGCAACTGTCCAGATCGCGGTCCGCCGCACCTGACAATCATAAATGACCCGAGGAAGCCCATGCTCGAAGATCCGCCGCTGCTCGTTGTCCGCAAATCGTTCAAGCGCCCCGATCCGGAGAAGGTCGCGCGGCTGAGAGGTGCGCAGTCAGGCCACGTTGCTGACGCTATGAACGGACGCGGTGCTCTGGAGCAAACCATCAAACCTGTGGACCCCTCACAGGCGCAATTCGTCGGTACGGCGATCACGTGCGCGACGGGGCCTTCGGATAATCTGGCGATCATGGCTGCCGTAGCATTGGCACAGAAAGGCGATGTCATCGTTTCGGCGTCCGATGGTTTCCTTGGTACTGCTGTCATCGGGGATATTGTCGCCATGATGGCCCAGAATGCAGGTATCCAAGGCGTTGTGATCGATGGCATGGCGCGCGACACCGATGGCATCGTTGGCGTTGGCCTGCCCGTGTTTTCGCGCGGTATCACGCCAAACTCATGCGTGCGCACCGGACCGGGTACTGTCGGTCATGCCATCGTGGCCGGAGGCGTCACGGTGGAACCAGGCGATGTGATCGTCGGCGATCGGGATGGTGTTGTCGTCGTGCCGCAGGCGCGGCTCGATGAGGTCATCGCGCGCGTGGAGGCGATCCGCGAGGCCGAAAAGAAGGTCATCGCCAACGTCACGGACAACCGCCTGACACAGCTCGACAGCATCACGTCGCTGCTGAAGTCCGATCGTGTCCGTTACGTCGATTGAGGGTGGGATGAAAGTCACCGCAATCGAAACCATCCGCGTCGATGAGTTTCCCAATATCCTGTGGGTCCAGGTTCACACGGACGAGGGGCTGATCGGCCTCGGCGAGACTTTCTACGGTCCTGCCGCCGCCGAAGCCCACATCCACCAGCTCATCGCACCCAAGCTGATCGGCCGCGATCCGCGCAACGTCGAAGCCCATCAGGCCAATCTGATCGGGTACATCGGCTTTGTGGGATCGAGCGCCGAGATGCGCGGCCGCGCCGCCATCGACATCGCGCTGTGGGATATCCTTGGCCAGTCGGCAGGGCTTCCACTGTGCGATCTGCTCGGCGGGCGGGTGCGCGACAAGATCCGCGTCTACAACACGTGTGCGGGTTACTCGTACGTCCAGACCCGGCCGACCCAGGGCACCGAGAACTTCGGACTGACGGCGACCAAGGGCGACTACGAGGACCTCGACGCGTTCATCCATCGCGCTGACGAACTTGCCCATTCGCTGCTCGAAATGGACATCACGGCCATGAAGATCTGGCCGTTTGACTATGCGGCGGAAGCCTCGTCGGGACAGTGGATCGGCGCGGAAGATCTCAAGCGCGGCCTGGAGCCGTTCGAGAAGATCCGCAAGGCGGTCGGCGACAAGATGGAGATCGCGGCCGAGCTGCATTCCATGTGGAGCCGGCCGATGGCGGTGAAGATCGCCCGGGCGCTGGAACCGCTGGCGCCGATGTGGGTCGAGGATCCGGTGTTCATGGATCACTTGGCCTCGATCGGCGAAGTGGCGCGTTCGACCCGTTCGCCGATCGCGGTCGGTGAGACACGCGGATCGCGGGCGGATTTCCGGCAGCTCCTCGAACTCGAAGCGCTGTCCATGGTGATCATGGACCTGTCGTGGTGCGGCGGCCTGTCGGAAGCGCGCAAGGTCGGCAACATGGCCGAGAGCTACCACGTGCCGGTGGCGTTCCATGATTGCACCGGACCGGTGGTGCTGACGGTCTCGACGCATCTGGCGCTGCACACCCGCAATTGCTGGGTGCAGGAGGTCGTGCGCGCCTTCTACTACGGTTGGTATCACCGCTTCGTCACCGAGCTGCCGCCGATCGTGAAGGGCGAGATCACGGTTCCGCCTGGCCCGGGTGTCGGCACGGCGCTGCAGCCCGATGTGCTCAAGCGTAAGGACGTTCGGGTCCGCCGCAGCACGGCCGCGGACATTTGAGACTGAAAACCTCGCGCCTGCACGGTGCGAGGTTGCCTCCCTCTGGCGACATGGCCGCCGCGATGGCAATCCCCATGGCCGCGGCGAGCGCGACGGACTGCCTGTCCGACGCGCCGGAACGAACCGGCGCCGCCAGCGTACTGATCTGCGTGTTTGCCATCGGCAAAGGGTCACGCGATCATGGCAGGGAACAGACCGCGCCTCGGCACGCTGGCCGCGATAGCCTTGCCACCTGTAGCTCTGCTGCTGGGGTTCGCTTGGGCCGGCGACTGGATCGGCTGGCCCCGCGTCAGCGGCGCGACGCTGGCGAATGCGCTTCAGCACAACGCCGGCATGTATCCGGGCTATCGGCGGGCGCATGCCAAGGGCCTGTGTTTCACCGGCACATTCGAGGCAAACGGCGCAGGCACGGCGTTGTCGAAGGCAGGCGCGTTCATTGGCGGCCGCTATCCCGTCATCGGGCGTTTCTCGACGGGCGGCAGCGATCCCTTTTCCAGTGATGGGCGCAATGTCTTTCACGCCATAGGATTGCAGATCACGGCTCCGGACCGGCAAATCTGGCGCATGGCGCTGGATCACACGCCGATCTTTCCGGTCTCGACGCCGGAGGCGTTCGTCGCGTTGCAGATTGCGACGAAGGCCGATTCCGCCACCGGAAAGCCGGACCCCGCCAAGGTGTCCGCTTATATGGCCGGGCATCCTGAAACAACGGCATTCCAGGACTATCTCGCCACCCAGCCGCTGCCGGACAGTTTCGCGAGCGGCACCTATCACAGCATCAACGCCTTCACCTTTATCGATGCTGCGGGCGCGCGACAGGCGGTGCGCTGGAAGTTCGTTCCGGTAACGCCACTGAAGCCGCTCGACAAGGCTAGGCTCGATCAGGTGCCGATGGACTACCTGTTCAACGAGATCCTCCAGCGCCTCGGCAACGGTCCGGTGCGCTGGCATATGGTGGTACAGGTCGCGGCGCCCGGCGACGTCACTCGCGATGCCAACGTGCGGTGGCCGGAGGACCGGCGCCAGGTCGATGTCGGCACGTTGACCATCGATCGCGTCATGCCGGAGGAAACCGGCGCGTGCCGCGATATCACCTTCGATCCGACCATCCTGCCGGACGGTGTGGCGCTGTCCGATGATCCGCTGCTGGGTGCGCGCGCCGCAGCCTATGCCACGTCGTTCGCGAGACGGGCGGAAGAGGGCGCGGGGCCGAGCAAAATCGGCAAAGAGCTGGCCAAGGGAAAGTAATCATGCAGACCCGCTTTCATCCCGCGATCCGTGTCCTGCACTGGACCATGGCGGTGCTGATCATCGCCATGTTGTTCATCGGCATCGGCATGGTGTCGACGGCGGGTCCGGCGTATGCGCTACTGCTCGCTTGGCACCGGCCGATCGGCCTCGCCATCCTGCTGCTGGCCTTCGTCCGCCTCAGCGTGCGGCTGGCGACCGGCGCGCCGGAGCTTCCCGCCGATATGCCGCGCATCATGAAAATCGCGGCCAAGGCATCGCATGTGCTGCTGTACGCGTCGATGCTGGTCATGCCGCTGATTGGTTGGGCGATGTTGTCGGCCGGCGGGTACCCGATACAGATCACGCCTAACCTCGTTCTGCCGCCTATTCTGCCGCTGGACGGGCGCGTGTTCGGCGTACTGAGGCTGGCGCACACATGGGTAGCTTTTGCGTTTTTCGCTTTGATCCTCGGTCATCTGACGGCGGCGCTTTTTCACCGGTTCGCGCGGCGCGATGGTGTGTTTTCCGCCATGACGTTCGGCGGCCGTACGGCCGAAAATGCCGAGAATTCCGCCGACGTCGAGGGACGCGCTGCGTACGACGGTCAGCCTACATCGGCCTTGGCTCCTGACCAGGTTTCCCGTCTCAGATAGCCCAGCGATCATCCGTGCGCGTGACCGGGCGACAGCGGCGTCCGATCGTGCAACACTCATCGCGGACACCACGCTCGAAAGGGATATCGCGATGACGGAACGCGCCAGGACCAGTGAACAGAGCGATCTCATCGAACGCAGCCGCCGTGTCATGCCGGGTGGCAGTTTCGGCAACCTGCCGGCGGAAATGATTCTGCGCGAAGGCCGCGGTGGCCGGGTGTGGGACGAGAGTGGAAACGAATATATCGACTTCGTGCTGGGCTCCGGCCCGATACTTCTCGGGCATGCGCATCCCGATGTCGTGGCCGCAGTGCAGGATCAGATTGCGCGGGGCTCGACGTTTTTTGCCAACAACGCCAGTGGTATCAAGCTGGCCGAGGCCATCGTCGAAGCGGTCCCGTGCGCGGAGAAGGTGCGCTTCGTATCGACCGGCTCGGAGGCGACGCACTACGCCATGCGCATCGCGCGCGCCTTTCGCAAGCGCGACAAGGTGCTGAAGTTCGAAGGCGGCTTTCACGGCATGGGCGACTGGGCGCTGATGAGCATGGCGCCGAAGCGGCCGGGCAACTTCCCGCAGGCGACACCGGACTCGCCCGGCATTCCCCGTTCCCTGACCAATGAGATGCTGATCGCTCCGTTCAACGATGCCGAGACCGCGACGGCCATCATCGCCGAGCATCACGACGAATTGGGCGCGGTGATCCTGGAGCCGTTCCAGCGGCTCATTCCGCCCAAGCCTGGTTTCCTGGAGGCGTTGCGGGCCGCCACTGCCACACATGGCATCCCGCTGATCTTCGACGAGATCGTCACCGGCTTCCGGTTCGCCTATGGTGGCGCGCAGCAATACTACGGCGTTGTGCCGGACCTGTGCGCGCTGGGCAAGGTGGTCGGCGGCGGCTACCCGCTGGCGGCGGTCGCGGGGCGCGAAGATATCATGCGCCATTTCGACAGGACGGCGGTCAGCGAAGACGAATTCGTACAGCAAACCGGGACGCTGAGCGGCAATCCGGTGGCCGCGATCGCGGGGCTCGCGACCCTGGAGGTGCTGCGTCGCCCCGGAACGTATGAAAACCTGTTCGCGACGGGCCGCCAGCTCATGCACGGCTTGTCTGAGGCGTTCGTGAAAGCTGGCATCACAGCCACCGTAATGGGCGAGCCGCCGCTGTTTGAGGTGTTCTTCGCAGACGGTGATCTGTCCAACTACCGTGCCACGCTGCGGTCGGACGTTCGCCGGCTGCGTCAATTCAATGCGCTGCTGCTGGAGCGCGGCGTGCTGAAGCCCGAGAGCAAGATCTACGTCTCGACGGCGCACACGCCTGAGGATGTGGCGCAGGCCATCGCGGCATTTGAGGATGCTGCACACGAAATGGCCCGGCACCCCGCATAACGCAAGCGCGGGGGCCGCTTAGCCTGTTGCTTCCGAGGCTCCCGCTTATTGCGGCTTTGGTGCGTCGGCCAGCGCCTTTTCAGCGCTGACGCGCGCGGCTTCCGCGGCCTGACGCGCGGCGCGCTCTTTGGTCAACTGATCATTGAGATCCTGTGCGTCCTTGACCGCCTTGTCGCGCGCGGCTTCAGCCGCCGTCAGGCGTTTGCGCAGGTCCTGTTCGGCGTTTGCGGATTTGGCAGACTGTTCGCGATAGGTCGCAATTTCAGCCTGGGCCTTTTCCAACGCCGAACGGGCGGCAGAAGCAGCTTCCTTGGCGGCGGCCTGGGCTGCCTTGGCGCTGGTTTCAGCGGCTTCCTTGGCGGCGGTGGCGGCGCGTTCAGCCAAAACCTTGGCCTCGGCGGCGGCCTTCTCCGTGGCTTCGCGGGCGGCGCCCAAAGCCTTCTTGAGATCGCTTTCAATCGTTCCGCGCGCGGCTTCGGCGGAGCTGGCGCGTTGCTCCGCGGACGTCGCCTTGCCGTACTGCCAAGCGCCCAACGTCAGCGCGACGGCTGCCACGGCTGCTACGATCTTGCCGCTTGTCGTCTCAAACATAGTCCTGTCCTCCCCACCCTTCGACGGCGGTGATTATGCCAATCATTCGCGTCAGCTAAAAGACTGATTCTTGGCGACAGGAGCCCTGACGGCAGCGATTTTTGGGCGATGGTTGCGTCAAATCCGGGGGAGTTTGGGATGCCGAGGTAGCCGAAACCGTTGTTGCCGACAAGCGCCAGAGATAGTCTATTGGCCTAGAACAACAACAGGCGTCGTGAGGAGGGCGCCAGCCCGCGTCCGCAAAATAAGGGGCGCCCGGACGCCGTCCACTGAGCCAGCCAATGCAAAAATGGTAGCCAAGAGGATACGCCACCCATGAAAACTGTCTCGATGACCGTCAACGGCAGACCGGCCAAGGCCGAGGTCGAGCCGCGCACCCTTCTGGTGCACTTTCTACGCGAAAACCAGCGTCTGACCGGTACGCATGTGGGCTGCGACACCAGCCAGTGTGGCGCCTGCGTCGTGTTGGTCAATGGTCGCGGGGTAAAGAGCTGCACGACACTGGCGATGTCCTGTGAGGGCGCCGACGTCATCACCATCGAAGGGCTATCCGATGGCGACACGCTGCATCCGATGCAAGCGGCGTTCCGCGAGTATCACGCGCTGCAGTGCGGATACTGTACCCCCGGCATGATCATGGCGGCCATGGATATGGTCGGCCGCAAGGGCACCAACCTTGACGAGCACACCATCCGCGAGGAGCTCGAAGGCAACATCTGCCGCTGTACCGGCTACCACAACATCGTTCGGGCTATCCAGGCCGGCGCCGCCGCCATGGAAACCGCTGATGTTAAACAGGCTGCTGAATAGCGCCGTCGGATAGCGAGGAACATCCCATGACCACTTCAGGCATCGGTGCCTCCGTGCGGCGCGTGGAAGATCAAAGGTTCATCACCGGCGCTGGCCAGTACGTCGACGACATCAATCGTCCGGGCCAGACCTATGCCGTATTTGTGCGCTCGCCGCATGCGCACGCCACCATCAACGGCATCGATACGGCGGCCGCCAAGGCAGCGCCGGGTGTCGTCGGTGTCTTCACCGGCGCGGATCTCGCCAAGGACAAGATCGGCGGATTGATCTGCGGCTGGATGATCCATTCCAAGGACGGCTCGCCGATGAAGGCGGGCGCGCATCCCGCGCTGGCTGTCGGCAAGGTGCGTTATGTCGGCGATCACGTGGCGGTCGTCATCGCCGAGACGCTGGCGCAGGCCCGCGATGCGGCCGAGCTGGTCGAGGTGGATTATGACCCGCTTCCGGTTGCGGTAGATCTCGCCACATCGCAGGAGGCAGGCCAGCCGCAGATCCACGATGAGGCGCCGGGCAACACCGTGTACGAATGGCACCTGGGCAACAAGGACGAGACGGACGCCGCCTTCGCCAAGGCCAAGCACGTCACAAAGCTCGATCTGGTCAACAACCGGCTGATCCCGAATGCGATGGAGCCGCGCGCCGCGATTGGCGACTATGACAGCGGCACCGGCACCTTCACGCTTTGGACCACCAGCCAGAACCCACACGTGGCGCGCCTGGTGCTATCGGCATTCATCGGCATCGCGCCGGAGAACAAGCTGCGCGTCATCGCGCCGGATGTCGGCGGCGGCTTCGGCTCCAAGATCTTTATCTATGCTGAGGAAACGGTGTGCGCCTGGGCATCGCGGAAAGTGCGCCGTCCGGTGAAATGGACGGCCGATCGCAGCGAGGCGTTCCTGGCCGACGCGCATGGCCGCGACCACGTCACCACCGCTGAACTGGCGGTCGATGGCGACGGCAAGATCCTGGCGCTCAGGGCCAAGACCAAAGCCAATCTCGGCGCCTATCTCTCGACCTTCTCGTCGTCGGTGCCGACCTATCTGTACGCGCCGCTTCTGTCGGGGCTGTACAACATTCCCGCGATCTACTGTGAGGTGGATGGCGTCTACACCAGCACCGCGCCGGTCGATGCCTATCGCGGCGCGGGCCGGCCGGAGGCGACCTACGTGGTCGAGCGGCTGGTTGAGGTGACGGCGCGGCAGCTCGGGCTCGATCCGGCCGAGTTCCGCCGGAAGAACTTCATCACGCAGTTCCCGCACGCGACGCCGGTCATCATGACCTACGACGCGGGTGACTATGATGCGTCGATGCGCAAAGCGTTGGAGATGGCCGACTACGCCAACATCGGCAAGCGCAAGGCCGAAAGCGCCAAGAAGGGGCTGCTGCGCGGCATCGGCTTCTCTGCCTACATCGAGGCGTGCGGTATCGCGCCGTCGAAGGCGGTTGGCGCGCTGGGTGCTGGCGTAGGTCTGTGGGAGTCGGCGGAAGTCCGGGTCAATCCGGTCGGTACGGTTGAAATTCTCACCGGATCGCACAGCCACGGCCAGGGCCATGAGACCACCTTCGCTCAGCTCGTATCGCACCGGCTCGGCATCCCGATCGAGCAGGTCTCGATTGTCCACGGCGACACCGACAAGGTGCAGATGGGTATGGGTACCTACGGGTCCCGGTCCGGCGCCGTTGGTATGAGCGCGATCTATAAGGCGATCGACAAGGTGATCGCGAAGGGCACTGTCGTCGCCGCCGCTTGCATGGAGGTGCCGGAGGATACGGTCGACTTCAACGAAGGCGTGTTCTCTGCGCGCGGCACCAACAAGTCGATGGCGTTCGGCGAAGTGGCGCTGCAGGCCTACGTGGCGCACAAGTTCGATACCGAGAAGATCGAGCCGGGCTTGAA
>JAEZBZ010000308.1 GCA_023412745.1 Pseudomonadota bacterium
GCGGAGAGCTTCACCCGAAATGCTGCACCAACAGAAGATCAGGCGGCCTCGTCGCGGGATCAAGTCCTTTGCCACAGCCGCACTGCTGACCTTCGTTCTCGTGGTTGGTGCCATTCGGCCGGTTTCGGCGCAAGGGCTGCCACTGATCCGCGACACGGAAATCGAGAACCTCCTCAACGACTACGCGCGCCCCATCTTCAAGGCAGCAGGTCTCGGCGAAGGTCGCGTCTCGATGCGTATCGTGCGCAGCGACGTGTTCAACGCGTTCGTTCTCGATGGCCGCAACGTATTTATCCACACCGGCGCGCTTATGCAGGCGGATACGCCCAACCAGGTGATCGGCGTGATCGCGCACGAGGCGGGCCACATCGCGGGCGGGCATCTTGCAGCCCTGCGTGCCCGCATCGCCCGTGACCAGACCCGCGCCCTGCTGGTGCGCATGCTAGGCATCGGCGTCGCCATCGCCACCGGCTCGGGCGCCGCCGCCATGGCCGGCGACGAGCTGATCATGCGTTCGCTGCTGGCCGAACGGCGCTCGCAGGAAGCTGCCGCCGATCAGGCGGGTCTGCGCTACCTCAACAGCACAAAACAGTCCGGCCTGGGCATGCTGGAAACCTTCGAACGCTTCGCCCAGCAGGAGTACATTTCGGACCAGCAGAAAGACCCGTTTGTGCGCAGCCATCCGGTTGCCACCGACCGTCTCAACCAGCTTCGCGAACTGGTCCAGCGCAGCGCCAATTACAACATCAAGGACTCACCGCAGCTTCAGCTACGCCACGATATGATGCGCGCCAAGCTGGCCGGTTATCTCGAACGTCCGCAAGTGGTGTTCAACCGCTATCCGAATTCGGACAGCACGCTGCCAGCACGCTATGCCCGCGCCATTGCCCGCTTCATGCAGGGTGGCCAGAACGCGCTTCCCGCGGCCGTCGCCGACGTCGACGCTCTGATTCGCGACCGGCCCGACTACGCGCACTTCTATGAGCTGAAGGGCGACCTGCTGAGCCGCGCTGGTCAATCGCGGGCCGCTATCGCACCTCTGCGCCAGGCGCTGAAGTTATCCAACGGTGCCAGCCTGATCCGGGTTCAACTTGCAGCAGCACTCTTGGCGTCCAATGATCCAGGCGTGGTTGCTGAAGCTGCCGACCACTTGCGCAAATCTCTCGTCGTGGATGAGAACCAGCGGGCTTATCGCGCCCTTGGAGACGCCTACTATCGCCAAGGCAGGCAGGCGGAAGCTGACGCAGCAATCGCGCAGGCTTATTTCCTTGAAGGTGACGTGAAGCAAGCGCAGAACTTCGCCAAACGGGCTCAGCGGGCACTGAAGCAAGGTTCGCCGAGCTGGATCAAGATGGACGACATCATCTCGTACAAAATGGATCGTGATCTTTAGAGGGCTCTCTTGGTAACAACCTAAGAGCGATTTTTCATTACGATTGCGCGACCTAAGAGAACTCTAGACGTTGGCGCCAGCCCTACAGGCCGCGCATAGCAAGGAAATGGCACTCATGTCAGGTAGGAAGTTTGACCAAGTCATGGATGCGCTCACGACCCGCAAAGGCGCAATCGGTGGCGTAGCGGCGCTGTTGGCGCTCGGCGTGATCACGACATTCGGAAGCGGCCCGGCCGTTTCGACCGTTATGGCCGCTGGTGGCCAGTTCAGCACCGAGCAGACCCAGGCAATCCAGCAGATCGTCAAGGATTACCTGCTCAAGAACCCGGAAATACTGGTCGAAGTCGGCAAAGAGCTGGAAAAGCGCCAGGCTGACCTGCAAGCCGAGGAGCACAAGCGGGTTATTCTGGAGCATAAGGCCGAGATCTTTTCTGCTCCGACCGATTTCGTGATCGGAAATCCGAAGGGTGACATCACGATTGTCGAGTTCTTCGACTACAACTGCGGCTGGTGCAAACGCGCCGTCGATCAGATGGTCAAACTGACCGAGATCGATCCGAACGTCCGCGTTGTGTTCAAGGAATTCCCCATCTTCGGCGAGAACTCAGCGATTGCCGCAACCGCGGCCATGGCGGCAAAGAAGCAGGGTAAGTACTGGGATTTCCACGTCGCGCT
The DNA here is from genome assembly GCA_023412745.1 of Pseudomonadota bacterium. GTDB lineage: Bacteria > Pseudomonadota > Alphaproteobacteria > Rhizobiales > Hyphomicrobiaceae > ZC4RG25. The sequence goes on from JAEZBZ010000308.1 coordinate 2,069, forward strand.
GATGAAAGAGCGTCAGGTGACCAAGGACAACATCTTCAAGATCGCCGAAACCGTCGGTCTCGATGTCGCGAAGCTGCAGGCCGACATGTCGGACCCTTCCTTCTCGGCCGCGATCGAGAAAAATACCGAGATAGCCAAACAGCTTGGCATCGAGGGCACGCCCAGCTTCATCGTTGACGCGAAGGTCAATGTGGGCTTTCTGCCGGCGGAAGGATTGCAGCAGTTGATCGCTGAATCCCGCAAGGCCGGTTGCCAGACCTGCTGAGCGGCCGGTTGTATCTCAACAACATTCTTCGCCACAACCTTCCGTATCGGCAGGAAAGCTGATAAAGCCCCTGGCGACTTAGGCTGCGGATCCATCAGGCTCCGCAGTCTGGATATGACCAGGACGTATTGACGAGACACATGCCGAAACCCGTATACGTGCTCAACGGACCCAACCTGAACATGCTCGGGTTGCGCGAGCCGACCATCTACGGCTCCGAGACGCTGGCCGATGTGGAAAAGCGCGTGCATACCCGAGCCAAGCTACTCGGCCTGGAAGCGGTGTGCCGACAGTCGAACTACGAAGGCGAACTGGTCACCTGGATTCAGGAAGGCCGCGAAAAGGCCAGCGGCGTCATTCTCAATGCCGGTGCCTATACGCACACCTCACTGGCTCTGCTCGACGCCATCAATGCGTCGGAACTCCCGGCCATTGAAGTGCATCTTTCAAACGTTCATCGCCGCGAAAGCTTCCGCCACCACTCCTACATCTCGCTCGGAGCGCGCGGCGTAATCTGCGGGTTCGGGCCGAAGGTATACGAACTCGCGCTTGAGGCGATGGCCGACATCCTCAAAGTCGAGACCGCAGCTCGTAGCTGAACTGGCAAAGCAAATCAGAACCCGGCGGGATCATATGGGCAAAGATCAAAAGAATGGGGGCAGTTCCGAACAGCAGATGATCCGCGAACTCGCGGATCTGCTGCAGGAAACCGGCCTGAGCGAAATCGAGATCGAGAAATCGGGGCTGAAGATCCGCGTAGCGCGCACGCTGGCCATCACGGCGCCGGTTGCCGCCCAAGCAGCGCCAGCAGCTATTGCGCCTGCCATTAGCGCGACCGCTCCAGCTGCCGGCAACGACCCAGCCAGCCATCCCGGCTGCGTCAAGTCTCCAATGGTCGGCACCGCCTATCGCGCGCCGGAACCGGGCGCCGCACCCTTCGTCGAGGTCGGCTCGCGGGTATCGCAGGGCCAGACCCTGTTGATCATCGAAGCGATGAAGACGATGAACCACATCCCGGCGCCGCGTTCGGGAACCGTGACGCAATTGTTCGTCGAGAACGGCCAGCCGGTCGAGTTCGGCGAGCCGCTCGTCATCATCGAATAAGCCATTGTCACCGACGGCCGCTCTTGCGCCGTCGCCCAGTTTCAAAGCCCGGAGCGCCAGAGCCGCACGATGTTCGACAAGGTCCTGATCGCGAACCGTGGTGAGATTGCGCTGCGTATCCAGCGCGCCTGCAAGGAACTCGGCATCGCGACTGTCGCGGTGCATTCGACTGCAGACGCGGATGCGATGCACGTGCGTCTCGCCGACGAAAGCGTCTGCATCGGCCCGCCGCCGGCCTCCGAAAGCTATCTCAATATTCCGCGCCTGCTGGCCGCCTGCGAGATTACCGGCGCCGACGCGATCCATCCCGGCTACGGCTTCCTGTCGGAAAACGCGCGCTTCGCCGAGATCCTGGAAGAGCACGACATCACCTTTATCGGGCCGACGTCCGAGCACATCCGCATCATGGGTGACAAGATCGAGGCAAAAGAGACCGCGAAGCGGCTCGGCATTCCGGTCGTCCCTGGCTCCGACGGTGCGGTGAAAACCGAAGCCGAGGCGATAAAAGTCGCCAATGCCATGGGCTTCCCGGTGCTGATCAAGGCGGCAGCCGGCGGTGGTGGCCGCGGCATGAAGGTCGCCCGTTCCGCCGACGAACTGGGCCTGGCGCTGTCCACGGCACGCGCCGAAGCCAAGGCCGCGTTCGGCGACGACAGCGTCTACATCGAGAAGTACCTCGCCAAGCCGCGCCACATCGAACTGCAGGTGTTCGGCGACGGCAAGGGCAACGCCATCCATCTAGGCGAGCGCGACTGCTCGCTGCAGCGGCGCCATCAGAAGGTGCTGGAGGAAGCTCCCTCTCCGTCGCTCAATGCGGAATCGCGGCGCAAGATCGGCGAGACCGTCGCGAAGGCGATGCAGAAGCTCAAGTATCGCGGCGCTGGAACGGTCGAGTTCCTGTATGAGAACGGCGAGTTCTTCTTCATTGAGATGAACACGCGTCTCCAGGTCGAGCATCCCGTCACCGAGATGATCACCGGCCTCGATCTCGTCATTGAGCAGATCCGCATCGCCGCCGGCGCACCGCTGACGCTGAAGCAGGAAGACGTCATGTTTTGCGGCCACGCCATCGAATGCCGCATCAATGCGGAGAACGCGAAAACCTTCCGTCCCTCGCCGGGCAAGATCACCTATTGGCACCCGCCGGGCGGACTTGGCGTGCGTGTCGACAGCGGCGTCTACCAGGGCTATCGCATCCCGCCGAATTACGACAGCTTGATCGGCAAGCTGATCGTGCACGGCAAGACGCGCAACGAATGCCTGATGCGCCTGCGCCGCTGCCTGTCGGAGTTCGTGATCGACGGCATCGAGACCACGATCCCGCTGTTCGCAGAGCTGGTGAACCATCCCGACATCGCCAACGGCATGTATGACATCCACTGGCTGGAGAAGTACCTCGGCAAGGCGGACGAGTGATTGCGCGCCGCGGCTCATCGCGGCGATCGCCAGCCTAGCCTTGCTGACCCAGCCTGTCCTCCGGCCGACGCGTGGCAGTTGCCGACGCGGTATCCGTGCCCCAATATGAGCAACATTCGCCGCTTCGGCAGATCAGGCCAAGGCGGTTGTTGCCTGTGTTTTTGGGGGAGCCCCCGTAAACGAGGTCTACCAGGACCGGTACTCTATGGCTGCTCGCGATAACCCGCTGCTGGAGATCACGCCGCAGGTCCTTTTGAAAGCTTATGCCTGTGGGATTTTCCCGATGGCAGAAAGCGCCGATGACCCGCAGCTCTATTGGATCGAGCCGCAGGCCCGTGGTCTTCTTCCGCTCCATTCCGTGAACGTACCGAGCCGGCTGCGACGCACTATCCGCCAGACGCCCTATCAGGTGCGCATCAATACTGCGTTCGATGGCATCATCGAAGGCTGCGCCGCCTCGCGCCCCGGGCGCCAGACCACGTGGATCAACGCACGGATCCGCAATCTCTATCTGGACCTGTACAAGCTCGGGTACTGCCATACGGTCGAAGTGTGGGATGGCGCGCGACTGGTCGGTGGCTTGTACGGGGTCGCGCTCGGCGGCGCGTTCTTCGGCGAGAGCATGTTCTCGGACGTGCGCGATGCCTCGAAAATCGCGCTGGTTCATCTTTGTGCGCGCCTGATCCACGGCGGCTTCGTCATGCTCGACACGCAGTTCGTTACCGATCACCTGCGCCAGTTCGGCACGATCGAGGTGAACCGCGTCGAATTCCACCGCCAGCTCGACGCCGCTTTGAAGGTGAAGGCCGATTTCCTGTTGCTGGACGAGAATGCGACGCCGCAACAGGTGCTCGACATCGTCAAATCGGCAAGCGACGCATAGGGTCATTCTTACCGAGACAGAAACCCGCCCGCACTCAATCTCGTCCCGGTGGGGAGAAGTGATCGGCCTCGGAACGCCAGAACGTCAGCGACGGACCCTGCGCCGGACGGGCTCTTCGGTGGGCTCGGCTGTTTGCGCCGCACCACCTCTGTTCCTGCCCTGCGCGACGCTGCGCGTTGGTTCGGCACACTCGGTCAGCCAGACGTCGAACACCGGATGCTCGACCGCATTGAGTCCCGGGCTTTCGGCGAACATCCAGCCGGAGAACAGCGACTTCTCGTTGCCGTCGAGCTGCTCTTCCTGGACTTCGACGAACGTCGTCGTCTTGGGCTGCTCGGTCGGCGGCCGGGAATAGCACACCCGCGGCGTCACCTTCAGCGAGCCGAACTTGACCGTTTCATTGAGTTTGACTTCCAGCCGCGAGAAGCGCGCCGTGACCTTGTCGAGGGCGGCGAACACGGCGACGCCGTTCTCCATACGCTGCGCCTGAGCCGACGTCCCGCTGGCGACACACAAAGCCAAGCCGGCGGCCATGGCCATCACCGGCCCGCCAAACCGAAGTCGCTGAATGTGCGCTGCCCGTTTCATCGTTCTCCTGATCCTACCGCCTGGACGCCGTGCCGGACTTACCGATGACGCATCAAAGACTTTATATCAGGTGGACCGCCATTTGGTGGCAAGAGCATGACCGCCAAGGAATTATGGCCGCCAAGCCTTGTAATCTCCCGTGGCTTTCGGGCGATGCCCGAGGCCGATGATCGATCCCGCCGGCCGGTAGGCTTCGGGCGTCCCGGTCATATTCATGCGGTGCGGCTTCTGCCACGGCCGCTTTTGATAGCTTTCCTCGGTCGGCGGCGTATCGACCGTATAGTGCAGCCAACCGTACCAGGCCGGGGGGACCTGGGAGGCTTCCGACATCGACTTGTAGATCACCCAGCGGCGCGGCACGCCGAGCGGTCCGACGCCACTCTTCTGGACGAAGTAGCGGTTGCCGAACTCATCATCGCCGACGAACTTGCCGAAGCGCCACGTCGCCAGACGCGTGCCCCAGGTATTGCCGCCCCACCAGCTGAAGATCTCGCTCAGCATACCCATGTCGATCCACCTACGTCGGCAGCCTAGCCCGCTCGAACGGGCGACTTGATTTCCTTAAAGGCGCTTAGCCCACACCCCGGCCGCTGTCCAGTGGACCCAAAATCGCGGCAGTTCTGCCACACCTGTGCGCCCGGAATCGCCTTAGCCTCAGCCCACCGACCGTACTGCAATTGCAGTTGAGAATACATAAGCCGAAGCCGCTTTTTTCGCTTGCATCCAGCAACGGCGGCGTTTGTCGGGGATAGTTTCGGCCAATTTCACATTGTCACACACGGGTTATCCAGAGCGTCTCCACAGGACAACTACATCTAGCGTCAATTGCATCTACGCCATACAAGATCGTGACGAAACGCAAGAATCGTCCTAGCTTTAGGTCATCGCATTGAGTGCTGGGTTTCCTGTTTGCGGGGGTGTTGCAACAGGGTCTCAGGGCCCGCTCCGGGGGGATGGGGAGAGCGGGCCTTTTTGCGGTGAGCGCCATCTGCCGCGACCTGACGGTCGCACGGTCCCGGCGCGCCATGTGTACCTTCTCCCCAGTGTTGCGTTCGCGTTCTTTAGTTCTGCTTGTTCTTGAGTTTGCGTGGGCCGGAGTTTTCACCTCTCCGGTCGCTAGATCATGTGCTGCCTCGCTTTTCACCGCGTTCGAGGCGCCGAAAAACCATCATTACGACCATACGCGATCGGCCTGGATCATGGGCGCGCGCACGACATAGCGGGGGCTACGAATGAAGATCACGCGGCGGTTCACTCAGGCCGGCAAGTCACCGTACGAGACCATCACCTTCCGTAAAGCGACCAGCGAGATCAAGAATCCGGATGGGTCCGTTGTATTCCGTCTCGACGGCTTCATGGTCCCGGACCATTGGAGCCAGGTTGCGGCTGACATTCTCGCACAGAAGTATTTCCGCAAGGCTGGCGTCCCGACGCGCCTGAAGAAAGCGGAAGAGACCCAGGTTCCGTCCTGGCTGTGGCGCTCTGTTCCCGATGAAACTGCCCTCGCCGACCTGTCGGCTGCCGAGCGCATCATCGGCGAAACCGATGCCCGCCAAGTCTTCGACCGTCTCGCCGGCACCTGGACTTATTGGGGCTGGAAGGGCGGCTACTTCACCAGCGAGGAAGATGCCCGCGCCTTCTTCGACGAGCACCGCTACATGCTGGCCATGCAGATGGCCGCTCCGAACAGCCCGCAGTGGTTCAACACCGGCCTGCATTGGGCCTATGGCATCGACGGCCCCGGCCAGGGCCACTTCTACGTCGATCACGTCACCGGCCAGCTCACCTCGTCGACCTCGGCCTATGAGCACCCGCAGCCGCACGCCTGCTTCATCCAGTCGATCGAGGACGATCTCGTCAACGAGAACGGCATCATGGACCTATGGGTGCGCGAGGCGCGCCTGTTCAAGTACGGCTCCGGCACCGGCACCAACTTCTCCAAGCTGCGTTCGGCGAATGAAAAGCTATCCGGCGGCGGCCGTTCCTCGGGCCTGATGAGCTTCCTGAAGATCGGTGATCGCGCTGCTGGCGCCATCAAGTCGGGCGGCACCACGCGCCGCGCCGCCAAGATGGTGGTTGTCGACGTCGACCATCCGGACATCGAGGAATACATCAACTGGAAGGTGAAGGAGGAGCAGAAGGTTGCCGCTCTCGTCACCGGCTCCAAGATCTGCCAGAAGCGGCTAAAGGCCGTGATGAAGGCCTGCGTCAACTGCGAGGCCGACGGCGACGATTGCTTCAATCCGGCCAAGAACCCGGCGCTGCGTCGCGCCATCAAGGAAGCCCGTCGCGATCAGGTGCCGAACAACTACATCGTTCGCGTCATCCAGTTCGCGCGCCAGGGCTACAAGGACATCCAGTTCGACACCTACAACACCGACTGGGACAGCGAAGCCTACCTGACCGTTTCCGGCCAGAACTCGAACAACTCGGTGCGCGTCACCGACGAGTTCCTCAGTGCCGTGATGGACGACAAGGACTGGAACCTGACGGCGCGCACCTCCGACAAGGTCATCAAGACCCTGAAGGCCCGCGACCTGTGGGACCAGATCGGTCACGCCGCCTGGGCGTCGGCTGACCCCGGCATCCAATTCCACTCCACCATCAACGACTGGCACACCTGCCCGGCGTCCGGTCCGATCCGCGCCTCGAACCCGTGCTCGGAATATATGTTCCTCGACGACACCGCCTGCAATCTGGCGTCGATGAACCTGATGATGTTCCGCGCGCAGGGCGAGACCGCCGACGGCCAGGCTCGCCTGTTCGACACCGCCGCCTTCGAGCACGCCTGCCGTCTGTGGACGGTGGTTCTCGAAATTTCGGTGCTGATGGCGCAGTTCCCCAGCAAGCAGATCGCGGAGCTGTCCTACCGCTACCGCACGCTGGGCCTCGGCTTCGCCAACATCGGCGGCCTGCTGATGGCCTCTGGCATCCCCTATGACTCGGCGGAAGGCCGTGCCATTTGCGGCGCCATCTCGGCGATCATGACCGGTGTGTCCTACGCCACGTCCGCGGAAATGGCCAAAGAACTCGGCCCCTTCCCCGGCTACTACGACAACGCCGACGACATGCTGCGCGTGATCCGCAATCATCGTCGCGCCGCCTACGGCCATGCCGACGGCTTCGAGAAGCTGGCCACGGCGCCGGTGCCGCTCGACCACGCCTCGTGCCGCGACAAGGCGTTGGTGACGGCCGCCATGCGCACCTGGGACGAAGCGCTGACGCTCGGTGAATCGCACGGCTACCGCAACGCGCAGGCCACCGTGATCGCTCCGACCGGCACCATCGGTCTGGTGATGGATTGCGACACCACCGGCATCGAACCGGATTTTGCTCTGGTGAAGTTCAAGAAGCTGGCCGGCGGTGGTTACTTCAAGATCATCAACCAGGCGGTTCCCTCCGCTCTGCGCACGCTCGGCTATCGCGAGTCACAGATCGCCGAGATCGAGGCCTATGCCGTCGGTCACGGTTCGCTGAAGCAGGCGCCGGCCATCAACCACACCACGCTGCGGGCCAAAGGCTTCTCCGACGAAGCGTTGCAGAAGCTCGAAGGCTCGCTGGCGACCGCATTCGACATCAAGTTCGTGTTCAACCGCTGGACGCTCGGCGAAGCCTTCCTGACCCAAACGCTCAAGGTTCCGGCCGACAAGCTGGATGATCCGAGCTTCGAACTGCTGGCTCACCTCGGCTTTTCCAAGAAGGATATCGAAGCCGCCAACGAGCACGTCTGCGGATCGATGACGCTGGAAGGCGCGCCGCATCTGAAAGCCGAGCACCTACCGGTGTTCGACTGCGCCAACCCGTGCGGCCGCAAGGGCAAGCGGTTCCTGTCGGTCGACAGCCACATCTACATGATGGCCGCCTCGCAGCCGTTCATCTCGGGTGCGATCTCCAAGACCATCAACATGCCGAACGACGCGACGGTGGAGGATTGCAAGCAGTCCTACATGCTGTCGTGGCGTCTGGCTCTGAAGGCCAACGCGCTGTATCGCGACGGTTCAAAGCTGTCGCAGCCGCTCAACGCGCAGGTGCTGGGCGACGATATCGACGAGCAGGAAGAGTTCGCCGAGCAGCTCACCTCGGACAAGCCGATGGCGGCGCGTTCGCAGGTCGCGGCCGAACGGATCGTGGAGCGCATCATTGAGCGTGCCCGTCAGCGCGAGAAGCTGCCGGCGCGCCGCAAGAGCTACATCCAAAAGGCGACCGTCGGCGGCCACAAGGTCTACCTGCACACGGGTGAATACGAGGACGGTCGCCTCGGCGAGATCTTCATCGACATGCACAAGGAAGGCGCTGCTTTCCGCTCGTTGATGAACAACTTCGCCATCGCCATCAGCCTCGGCCTGCAGTACGGCGTGCCGCTGGAAGAGTACGTGGAGGCCTTTACCTTCACCCGCTTCGAGCCGGCCGGTCTGGTGCAGGGCAACGCTGCGATCAAGAACGCCACGTCGATCCTGGACTACATCTTCCGTGAGTTGGCGGTGTCCTATCTGGGCCGCAACGATCTGGCTCACGTCGATCCCTCCGAGATCGTCGGCGCCACCGCGCTCGGTTCCTCCGACGAGGAACTGGAAGACGACGAGGCACCGGCCGTACCGGCGACCAAGTTCGTCTCCCGCGGTCTGGTGCGCGGCAGCGTGGTCGGGAGGGTCGTTCCGCGGTCCACCGACGCCAACGTCGAGACTGCGCAGCAGGATGTGACCACCGCCTTCGCCGGCGCGTCCGCAGCCTCCTCGACGGCGATGTTCGCGCACCAGGAAACCACCACCACAACGACGCAGTATGCGGTGGCGGGGTCGCTGGCGCTGAAGCCGTCGGAGCATGACCTGCGCGCACAGGCGCGCATCCGTGGCTACGAAGGAGAATCCTGCCGCGAGTGCGGAAACTTCACGCTGGTCCGCAATGGCACCTGCTTGAAGTGCGACACCTGCGGCGGCACCAGCGGCTGCTCATAAGAGCCCCGCTCGGACACACCATCGCCCTCTCCCCCGCTTATCCTGGGGAGAGGGCGTATCTTTGATCGTCCGAATCACTCGTTTGCGTTAGTGCGCGTTGGAAGGCCGCGACTGCCAAGGACTACGAGTGCCTGCAATTTCCCATAGCGTTGAGACCAACGCCTATCTGCTTGCCGATCACCTCGACGCCATGCTGGCGACGGGCGAGGATCTGCTCAAGGTGCGTTGCTCGACGGGCATCGAACGCCTAGAAGTGGGCTGGCTCGACGCGTTGCGCGATGAAGCCGCGATTCCGCATCGCTTCGTCGACAACGTGCGCACGCTCGAGCTTGCCTTCGCCATGCGCGCGCTGCAGGCGCGCGAGCGGGCCGATGACCTGCGCCGGCTCGATCCACGCGTCAACATGGTCGCTACGCTGTTCGTCAGCGGTACCGTGCCGCTGGCGGATGCCGCCGATGAGCTCGGCGACTGGACCAACGTCGATTTCAACAGCGGCACCGAAGTGGTGTCGTATCTGCGCAGCCGGGCCGTCATCGCGACCGACAGCATCGGCGTCCTGGCGCATGAAGAGCTGACGGTAACGCCGCGCTTTCTGGTTGCTCGGCGTATCGAGCTCGGCGCGCTGATGGATCTCGCCGCAACGTTCCTGGACGCGCTCGAACTGTTCTACGAGCTGTACGACGGCGATGATGACGAGGATCACGCGCCATTGCGTCCGGGCCCAGGTCGCGATCGCCCCACCCCGCGGATGTGATCCGCCCGCCATCTGCGCCGGCAATCGGCCAACCTAGCGATTGAGCCGTCGCTCATTCGCGGCTTCTCTATATAGCGATAGAGATCGCTGGTGCGTCAAAGGCTGAAACCTGAATCTGGGCCAGGCTGGCAAAAAGCGCGTCCCGTCATCGCTTGGTCGCGCCCGATCCGGTGGCTCGCCAGCTTGGCAAGACTATGTGCGCATAAAGCGCCGGAATGACGGTGTACTTCTGATCAGAGTGATAAAACAGCAGCGCCGCTCAGCGCAGCAGGCCGTCGAGAATGAACTCGCGATGCGGCTTGGGGGCAGCGCCTTCCGGCTTGCCCTGACCCGAATCCGCCTGCGCGGCGGTATCGGCCTGAGGGTTAGGCGGCGCTTCAAGCGATCCGCGCACACCGCAGCCGGCCACGGCCAAGGCCGCTGCCAGAACGATGCTTCGCACGAATACAGTGCCCATAGACATCCCCCAGATGAGCGCGCGGCAACTCTAGCCCCTCAGTTGCCGCCGAACCAGCGAACGATTTGGTTCGGCCCCATTTTGCGGCTGCGTGTGGCCCTGTTTCCATACCGGCCAGGACCACACGAAGACTGTCCGCGCTATTTCAGGCTGGCGCAGAACCGCTGGATGCGGGTGCACGCCTCTTCCAGCGCCTCAGTCGACGTTGCATAGGATATGCGGAAGAACGGCGACATTGCGAACGCCGCACCGTGTACGCAGGCGACACCCTCTTCGTCCAGCAGCGCCGTGACGAAGTCTTCGTCGTTGTTGATCTTGACGCCTTTCGACGTGGTCTTGCCGATCAGCCCCTCGCAGGACGGATAGACATAGAACGCGCCTTCCGGCTTTGCGCACCTGATGCCGCGCGCCTGATTGAGCATGGACACCACGAGGTCGCGGCGCTCCACGAAGATCTTGTTGTGACGCTCGATGAAGTCCTGCGGACCATTGAGCGCTTCGACCGCCGCCCATTGCGTGATCGACGACGGGTTCGAGGTCGACTGCGACTGGAGTTTGCACATCGCCTTGATCAGCACTTCCGGACCGGCCCCATAACCAAGACGCCAGCCGGTCATGCAATAGGCCTTCGACAGGCCGTTCATGGTCAGCGTGCGATCGTACAGTGCCGGCTCGACCTGCGCGGGCGTGAAGAACTTGTGACCGTCGTACAGCAGATGCTCGTACATATCGTCGGACAGCACCCACACTTGGCTATGCTTGACCAGCACATCGGTGAGCGCCTTCAGTTCGTCCCGGCTATAGGCCGCGCCGGTGGGGTTCGACGGCGAGTTGAACAGAAACCATTTGGTCTTCGGCGTGATCGCGGCTTCCAGGTCGGCCGGCTGCAGCTTGAAATTGTTCTCAAGCGTGCAGTTGACGAACACCGGCTTGCCACCGCCGAGCAGGACGATATCGGCATACGATACCCAGCACGGGGCCGGGATGATCACCTCATCGCCCGGATTGAGCGGGGCGAGCAGCGCATTGTACAGCACCTGCTTGCCGCCGGTGCCGACGCT
>JAEZBZ010000342.1 GCA_023412745.1 Pseudomonadota bacterium
GCATGGAATGCAGGTAGACTTGGCTGGCGATCAGCACCAGCACGACGAAGATCTTGGTGCTGAGGCGCATGGCCTGCCAGCGGTTGCGCGCGATTGTGATCAATATGCGCAGCCGGTCGCGCCAGCCGCGTGCGCGCCGCACCTGATCGTCGCTGATGACGACGCTGGCCGCGTAGCCGATACCGATCCCGGTGATGACGTTGGCCAGTCGCGACAGGCGCCGCCAGCCGACACCGCGCGCCAGCAGGCTAAGCAAGCTGCCGATCAACCGTGCCAGGGCATTGAACGCTATGGCGAAACCATTCCAGAAGATGCGGACTGCCGCAGCGAGTGCGTCCTGCCCGGTGAGCGCGTAGATGCCGACGAATGCAGCGACCGCGATCAGTACGAATGTGACGTACCAGCCGAACTGTCCGCTCTTCCGCGCCACTGCGCTAACCCCCTCACCGTTGCCCGGCAACCGCCGCCCGTTGAGTCCAGTATCGCGACTAGACGGCACTTCAATGGCGCACGAATGACGGCAAGGCCAGTGGCGGGGGCGGATCGTCAACAGCTCAGCAAGCACACCGTTGCAGCTATGCAACTCAAGCCACGAACGTCCGGCGGCGGAATAATGCGGGCTCAGCCCGTCTGGCGCGCGGCTAGGGCAACCTGTGCCAGAAAATCAGCGAGATTTTCCGTCATGTGATGCACGTGCTCGGGCGGTTCGGTCCAGGACCGGATCTTGTGCTGGATCGGATGGTCGTAATAGCTGGAATGCACCAGCACGGTGGTCATGCCGAGCGTGTGCGGGGCTTCCAGATTGTGCGGCATGTCCTCGAACATCGCGGCGTTGCGCGGATTGACGCCGTGGCGGCGCACCATGCGGTCGAAGGCATCGGCCTCGGGTTTCGGCACGAATTCGCAGGCCGCGATATCGCAGATGTCCTCGAACAGGTGCAGCACGCCGAGCTTGCCGGCGACGCGTTCGGCATGCTTGCGCGAACCGTTGGTGAAGATCAGCCGACGCCCGGGCAGGCGTTCGATGAGCGCGGCCAGTTCGGGATGTTCGGGCACCACCGACAGGTCGATGTCATGCACGTACTCCAGAAAGTCGGCCGGATCGAGCTTGTGCACTTTCATCAGGCCGGACAGCGTCGTGCCGAACTGGCGGTAGTAGCTTTTCTGCAGATGCCGCGCGTGCTCGAACGGGACGCCGAGATACTTGGCGATGAACTCGCCCATGCGCTGATCGACCTGCGCGAACAGGTTGCATTCCGCTGGATACAGCGTGTTGTCGAGATCGAAGATCCAGGTCTGCGTCGCACCAAAGCCGCGCCGTGCCATCCGCGCTGCAGCAGCGGAGATGGCGGCCTCGACCGGCTTTGTTTCGTCAGCCATGGTTCACGCTGCCTCTTCCGCCTGGCCGACCAGGGTGCCAACACCGTGCTCGGTGAACAGTTCGAGCAGCACGCAATGCGGCACGCGGCCATCGATGACGACCACCGCCTCGACGCCGGCCTCGACGACCTCGATGCAGCCTTCGATCTTGGGGATCATGCCGCCGGAAATTGTGCCGTCGCGGATCAGGTCGCGCGCCTTTGCGACGGTCAGTTGCGGAATGAGCTTCTTGTCCTTGTCCAGCACGCCGGCGACATCGGTCAGCAACAGCAGGCGCTTGGCCTTCATGGCGGCGGCAAGCGCGCTGGCGAAGGTATCGGCGTTGATGTTGAGCGTGTTGCCGTCGCGGTCGAAGGCGACCGGCGCGATTACCGGGATGATGTCGGAATTCGAGATGACATCGACGATGTGCGGATTGACCTCCACCGGATCGCCGACATACCCGATGTCGACGGCCTTCATGATGTTGGACTCCGGATCCGGCATCTCGGTGATCCGCTTCGCCACCATCAGGTTGGCGTCCTTGCCGCAGATGCCGACGGCCTTGCCGCCCTGCCGGTTGATGGCCGACACGATCTGCTTGTTGATGGCGCCCGCCAGCACCATTTCGACCACCTCGACGGTGGGCTTGTCGGTGACGCGCAGGCCGTTGACGAACTCCGACTTGATCTCGAGCTTCTTGAGCATCGCCGCGATCTGCGGGCCGCCGCCGTGCACCACGATGGGGTTGATGCCGGACAGCTTGAGATAGACGATATCCTGGGCGAAGGCGTCGGCGAGGGCTTCGTCGCCCATGGCATGGCCGCCGAACTTCACGATAACCGTCTGATTGTCGTAGCGCTGCAGATATGGCAACGCTTCCGCCAGAATCTGCGCCTTGAGATGCGCCGCGCCGGTCGCTGCCGTCTGCGGCTTGTCGTTCGTATCTGCCATGCTTATCGCTCCTAGCCCGCCGGGCGGGTGCAGTTATAGCGGCTTGGCCACGCCCCTCAACGAATTTCCAAATGCCGCACCGCGGCCAAACTGTGGTGGTGGGAGATGCCAGATGCGCGCCAATCGGTTAATGTCGCTGCCGAGTCGCCCAATGTGGCAGCGAGAACGCAAACAATCCGTCTGTCTGCTATGATGTTGAGCTAACGGCTCTCGTCCCCCGCGATGTGGAATCCGACAGGGAGTGCTGGATGTCGCAGTCGTTCGCTGAAGCTCTGAGCTGGCTGCCGAAATCGCGCAGCCTGGCGACGACGCTTGAGCGCGCGTTCGAGCTGGCAAAAGCGCAGAATCACAGCGTCGTGGCGTTGGAACACCTGGTGACGGCACTGGTCTCCGACAGCGACGCATCGGCCGTGCTGCAGGCCTGTCAAATTGATCTCAACCGGCTCAATCATGACGTGACGGTGTATCTCGCCGGGCTGGGCAATCAGGCCGTTGCCGGACCCGGTGTCGAGCCGGTGGCAGCGCCCGAACTGCTGCGTATTCTGGAATACGCGGCAGCGGCGGCCCAGCAGAGCCGGCGCCGCGAAATCAACGGCGCGATCGTTCTGGCCGCGATCGTCGGTGATGGCCGCAGCCCGGCCGCTGCCATGCTGCGCGGCCAGGGGCTGACCTTTGAGGAGGCGGTCAAGGCGCTGCAGCGCGTCAACGTTGCGCAACGCCCGGCGCCACAACCAGCGCCCCAGCCTGCGCCCGTACCGGCCCCCCAGCCCGCGCCGCAACCCTATGCGCCACCGCAGGAGGCTGCGCCGGCCCCGCCGCAGCACGTCCCACAGCCGCATCCGGCTCCCGTTCCGCCGCCGCGCCCGGCTGGGCCGCCGCCGGGCTGGCATGGCGAGCAGTCCGATCCGCGCACGCAACTTCCGCCGCGCTATGCCAATGGCCAGCCGGTCGGCGTGACGGAAGAACTGCTGGCGCGTGCCCGCCAGCGCGTAGAGACCGGCCGCAAGCCTGCGCCCGAGGGCGCCGAGCCGCCCCCGCCGCCAGCAGCGCCGCATCCGGCCGAGGTGCCAGCCAGTGCGCCGCCGGATGATTATCCGGAAGACGTGCCGAGCCATCAGCCCTCAGATCCGCAAAGCGGCTGGCCAGACCACAATGCCGAAGAGGCGGCGTCGACCGACGCCGCTATGGAGCAGGCACGCTACGAGGACGACCACGCGCCCGCCGCGCCGCCGATGCCGCCGTGGGCGCAGCGCGGGCCAGCCGCCGCAGCGCCACGACCGGCTGATGATCCTTATGCCGATGACGCCTATCTGCGTCGCCGTTCGCAAACTGCACCGCCGCCTCCGCCCGGCGACGACAGTTATCGCCATCACGCGCCGCCTGCAGGTTATCGGCCGGAGCCACCATCGGGCAGGCCGCCTCCGCGACCTGCGCCCGCGCCCTGGCCGTCCTCGGCGCCGCCGGGTTATCCGGACGGTCCGCCCGTCGCTGCCCGCGCGCCGCAGCCCGCGCCCGCCCGCGCCAAAGCAGGCACCCAGGCTGGCAAGAAGCGCGGCGCACCGCTCGCCGCAGGTCAGCTTGTCGAGAATGTGCCGCGGACCATGCGTGTCGGCCGGCAGGAAACGGTCGAGGTGCGGATCGCCAAGGAAGATGTCAGTGCCCTGGCCGAAGGTCTGCAGGGCACCGGCACCGCCTATCGCCACGATATCGTGGTGACGCGGGCGATGTCGGTGCGGCTGCGTGCGCCGGACGGTGGGTTCTGGGTCGAGACCGCGTCACCGGAAACCCAGTGGATCGAGAATTCGCTGGGTTCACTGTCGGACGACTACGCGAGCTGGCGCTGGCACGTCACGCCGCAGCGGGCCGGTAAAGCGCGGCTGCAACTCGTGGTGTCGGCGCGTACGGTCGGGTCGGACGGTCTCGTCGCGGAAACGGCGCTGCCGGATCGTGTGATCAACGTGAAGGTGCGGATCAACTACGCGCAAAGTGCCTCGCACTGGGGCGGATGGATCGTGGCGGCTGTGATCGGCGGTGTTCTGGCCCGGTTCGGCGAAGCTGTGTGGGACTTCGTGCAGGTGCTGCTCGGCGGCACGGGAAGCTGACGGCGCTGCGGCGCAACTCTTTCGAAGACTTAGAACGACAGCCCGCTGGCTTCGGCAATCGCCGCCCGCACGGTATCGATGCCGAGCCGCTTCTCCGATGATGTCGTCAGCAGATCGGGGTGTGCCGCGGCGCGCTTGGCAACTACGGCCAGGGTCGCGGTGATGACGCCGTCGAGATGGCTGCGGCTGACCTTGTCGGTCTTCGTCAGAATGATGCGATAGGACACGGCCGCTTCGTCGAGCAGATCCATGATTTCGCGGTCGGGTGGCTTCACGCCGTGGCGGGAGTCGATCAGCACGAACACGCGCTTCAGCGTCTGGCGGCCGCGCAGGAAATCCCGCACCAGACCGACCCAGGCATCGACCTTTTCCTTCGGCGCCTGCGCAAAGCCGTAGCCCGGCATGTCGACCAGGAACAGCGGCACATCCACGGTTTCGAAGAAGTTGAGTTCCTGCGTGCGACCCGGCGTGTTGGACGTACGGGCCAAACCGTGCTGGCCGACCAGTGCGTTGATCAGGCTCGACTTGCCGACATTCGATCGGCCCGCGAACGCGATTTCCGGACGATCGGCAGCGGGCAGGAATTCGTACGACGGCACGCCGCGCACGAACTGCCACGGCCGCGTGAACAGGCGGGCGCCGGGTTCAATCCAGTCGGTGAGGGCCGCTGACGCGGCGTTCTCGACCTGTCCTGATGCCGCGCCTTTGCTCATGTCGGATGCTCAGCGCTTGGGCTTGCGGGACTTGTTGTCCGGCTTGCGATTGAAGACCTTCTGCTTCGGCTGCTCGACCACCGGCTCCGCATCGACAGCAGCTTCCGTTGTGGCCTCGCCGATATCGGCCCCCTCGTCCGAGGAGGCAGCGGGCTTCGCGGTGTCGTTGTCCGCTTTCGGTGCTGCAACGGTAGGCTTTGCCGGTGCCGGTTTGCCCGGCTCGGCCTTGCGCCCCGTGACGAGGCGGATCAGCGGACCGAAGTTGCGCTTGATGTTCGCCCCGATCGGCACCTCGACGCCCTGGCGCCGCATGATCAGCCACTGCTGGGCCAGCGACAGCACGTTGTTCCACGCCCAGTAGATCACCAGGCCGGCCGGGAAGGTGGCGAGCAGGAAGGTGAACAGCACCGGCATCCAGTTGAAGATCTTCTGCTGGAGCGGGTCGGGCTGCTGCGGATTGAGCTGCATTTGCAGCCACATCGTGATGCCCATCAGAATCGGCCAGACACCGATGTGCAGGAATTCCGGCACGGCGAAGGGCAGCAGGCCGAAGAGGTTGAACAGCGATGTCGGGTCAGGCGCCGACAGATCCTTGATCCAGCCGAAGAATGGTGCGTGGCGCATGTCGATGCTGACGAACAACACCTTGTACAGCGCGAAGAACACCGGGATCTGGATCAGGATGGGCAGACAGCCCGCCAGTGGATTGATCTTTTCGGTCTTGTAGAGCGCCATCAGCTCCTGCTGCTGACGCATCTTGTCGTCCTTGTAGCGGTCGCGGATGCGCTCCATTTCGGGCTGCAGCTTCTTCATCTTCGCCATCGACTCGTAAGACTTGTTGGCGAGCGGGAAGAACAGAGCCTTGATCACGACGGTAGCTGCCAGAATGGCCAAGCCGAAGTTGCCAAGCAGCCCGTGGAACCAGTTGATCATCCAGAACAGCGGCTTGGTGATGAAGTAGAACCAGCCCCAGTCGATCAGCAGATCGAACTGCTTGATGTTCAGCGTATCGTTGTAGTTCTGAACCGCTTGGACTTGCCGGGCGCCGGCGAACAGATGGCCTTCCACGGATGCATTCGATCCGGCCGGCACCACGGTTGCCGTCAGCAGGTAGTCGGTCTGGTAGGCGTCGCCCTGCGTGGCGTTCGCGGCCTGACCGGCCATGGAAGCGCGATATTCCGCCTTCTGGTCCGGAATGAGCGTTGCAGCCCAGTACTTGTCGGTGATGCCGAGCCAGCCACCGACGGCTTTCTCAACGGTCTTGCCGCCGTCGGGCTTGATGGCGGAAGCATAGGTGATCTCGTTGAGGCCGTTCTCGCCGAGAACGCCGATCAGCCCCTCGTGGAGAATGTAGAAACCCTGAACGAGCGGCGTGCCTTCACGCCTGATCCGCGCATATGGAAACAGCGTAACATCGTCGGCAGTCTTGTTCTCGACCGACTGCGTGACTTTGAACATGTAGATGTCGTCGATGGAGATTACGCGGCGGAAGATGAGGCCACTGCCGTTGTCCCACACGAGCGTCACCGGCGTCTGCGGCGTCAGTGTCGTGTTGCCTTCCGCCTGCCACAGCGTCTCGCGGTCGGGCAGTTTCACGGTGGAGCCGGCTGGAGCAACCCAGCCGTATTCCGCGAAGTAAGCATTCACGCCCTCGGCGGGCGACAGGAGAATAACGTTCGGGCTCTTCGGATCGACAGTTTCGCGATAGTTCTTCAGAACCAGATCGTCGATGCGGCCACCTTTGAGCGCGATCGAGCCGCGGACTGACGGAGTGTCGATGGCGACACGCGGTGATGCAGCCAGTGCCGCTTCACGCGTTGCCGCGAGGGCGCCGGGTGCAGCGATGCCAGGCGTCGTGGCTGTCGGTGAAGCGGGCGCAGTGCCGTCCGGTGCGGCGGGCGCTGCGGGCAGGCCGCTCTGCTGCTGTGTCGTCTGCTGTTGCTGCTGCAGACGGGCCTGATCTTCCTGCATCTTCGGCGTCGCGTAGAACATCTGCCAGCCGAGCAGGACTGCGATCGAAGCGATGATCGCAATCAGCAGGTTTTTTTGATTGTCGGGCTGTTGGCTTTGCATCGCTGCCTCGGCTGGAGCCGGTCCATCGGCTGGATTGAAAGTTTACGGCTGTCCTACAGCGTACGCGCCGTTTTGTCTGGCATTTAGAACGTGGCAGCGGGTCGCGCCCCGCGCAGTCACGCCGGCGCGCGTGATGAACGAGCGCCCGTGCGGTGCATGCGGGTCAATGCCAGCGTGAGGTCGGATTTCAGATCCGCAAAGGGCCGATCGATCGCGGCAGCACGCGCGATGACGACATAGTCGAAGTCCGGCCGAGCGAGTTCGGAGATTTCGCGAACCGCCGATTTCAGCCTGCGGCGCAGACGATTGCGCACTACGGCTTTGCCGATCTTTTTGGTGACGGTGAAACCGAATCGCGCCCCCTCGGGTTCCTGGCCGTGCTGGCGCAAGTCCGCGCTGCGCGGCTTGGCTTCCACGACAAGTGCGGGCATGCTCCACCTGAGGCCACCCCTGACCCGGAGAAAATCCGCGCGACGTATCAGTGTTGTCAGGCCCATGCCACGCTTTCCCCATCAGGGATCTGTTGCGGGAAATGGGACCCGAGCTATGTGCCGCCGGGGGCAGCACCTCGCGTCAGGCTGACAGCCGCTTGCGGCCCTTGGCGCGCCGGCGAGCGAGAACCCTGGCGCCGCCGGTCGTCAGCATGCGCTTGCGGAAGCCATGACGCCGCTTGCGGACGAGCCGGCTCGGCTGATAAGTGCGTTTCACGTTAACTCTCCGTAGCGTAGACGGATCACGAGGTTACGGAACAGAGACGCCGGAACAGCTGATCTCATGCAGGTCGTGCGGAATGTACACGACCGCCCACCCTCGCGTTCACGAATTGGACCGCGTGCTTATAGGGTCAGGCTACAGCCAAGTCAATTGCGACGAGATCAGACCGCGCTTGGCCGCGGATCCGGTTGGTCGGTCGTACAACCGGTTAGGTGCGGTTCACTTGTTCTTGAGGTCCCGTTTCCTTTTTCCCGGAAGGGGCGCACCTTGCGACAGGCGAGCGCGCCGGAGCTATCACGCGGATGGAATTTGGGCGCGCGCGTGGACGACCGACCAGTCCGTCTTGATTGGCCATAGTCCGCCCCGTGCCGTACAGATTTCTTAAACTGGTGTCATGACCACCGACAACGGACCCAAGATAAAGCCGACCCGAGCCCGTTGGGTCCCTCTGGCCATTCTGCTCGCCTGCATGGCACTGGTGTTTATTCTCGGCGGTCACAAGGTCCTTTCCCTCAAGACGATCGGTCTGAATTACGAAGCTCTGAAGATGCTGATCATTGAGCATCTGGGCCTCGCCATACTCATTTACTTTGTCGGCTACGTCGCGGTTGTCGCGTTGTCGCTTCCGGGTGGCCTCGTGATGACCCTGGCCGGTGGCCTGTTCTTCGGCTGGAAACTGGCCACCCCGCTGACTGTGGTCGCGGCAACCGTAGGCGCGACCATCGTCTTCCTGGTGGCCAGGACGTCGGTCGGCGAACCGCTGGCCGCCAAGGCAGGCCCGTGGCTCGGCAAGCTGCGCGAAGGCTTCCGCGAGAACGCGTTGAGCTATCTGCTGTTCCTGCGTCTGGTGCCGGCATTTCCGTTCGTGGTCGTCAATCTGGCGCCGGCCTTGCTGGGTGTGCCGCTGAAAACCTATGTGCTCGGCACGTTTATCGGCATTATTCCGGGGACGGCCGCGTTCACCGTTACGGGCTCCGGCCTTGCCAGTGTTATCAAAGCGCAGAATCGCGCCTACGCCGAATGTCTGGCCAAGGCGCTGCCGAATGTGACGTGTCCTTACAAAATCGATAAGAGCATGCTGTTGACCAAGGAGGTTGTGGCCGCGTTCGTCCTTCTTGGTGTGCTCGCACTCATACCCGTGCTCATCAAGAAATGGAGCAAGCGCGATGCAGCGGCATAATCCGGCCGACGGTGACGGGGCGATCCTCCCTACCGCCAGCAAGAGCGATCTGATCGAGACTGACATCTGCGTCATCGGCGCCGGTTCAGGAGGCTTGTCGGTCGCTGCCGCGGTGGCCGCGTTCGGCCGCAGCGTCGTGATCGTCGAAAAACATAAGATGGGCGGCGACTGCCTCAACTATGGCTGCGTGCCCTCGAAAGCTTTGATCGCGGCTGCAAAGCGCGCACATATCATGCGAACCAGCAAGCCGTTCGGCCTCGGCACGGTGTCGCCCGATGTCGATTGGAAAGGCGTGCGCGATCATGTGAAGGGTGTGATCGCGAGCATCGCGCCGATGGATTCTGTTGAACGGTTCTCCGGACTTGGCGTGCGCGTCGTTCTGGCGCCGGCGCGATTCATCGACAAGAAAACCGTGCAGGCCGGCGAGCATCGCATTCGCGCGCGCCGCTTCGTCATCGCGACAGGATCGTCGCCGGTTGTCCCGGATATTCCCGGGCTCGACCAGGTCGGCTGCTTCACCAACGAAACGATCTTCAATAATGCGGAGGCGATTGGCCACTTGATCGTCATCGGCGGCGGCCCGATCGGACTTGAACTGGCCCAGGCCTATTTGCGCCTCGGCGCCAAGGTCACGGTTCTGGAAGCACAAACAGCACTGCGCAAGGAAGACCCCGAGATCGCAACGCTCGCGCTCAAGACGCTGCGCGAGGAAGGCGTTGATATCCGCGAAAACACAAGCGTCGATCGAGTCGAGGGCCTGCCCGGACAGGTGCGCGTCATCACGCGCGCGAGTGGTCAGTCCGATGTCGTGGAAGGCACGCACATCCTGGTGGCGGTTGGGCGTCGTCCGAGTATCGATGGACTCGGTCTGGATGTGGCCCGTATCAAGCATGACGCGACCGGCATCCGCGTAAACCCCGGGTTGGTGACATCCAACTGGCGGGCGTTTGCGATCGGCGATTGCATCGGCGGCGCTCAATTGACGCACTTGGCCAATTATCACGCTGGCATCGTCATCCGCCGCGCGTTGTTCAGGCTGCCGTCGACTGTCGACAATTCGGTCATCCCGCGCGTCACGTTCACGGATCCGGAAGTGGCTCACGTCGGGCTGTCGGAGGAAGAGGCGCGCAAGAACAACAGCAAAATCTGTGTCGTTCGTTGGCCCCATCACGAAAATGACCGCGCCCAGACCGAACGTGCGACACACGGGCTGGTCAAGGTCGTGACTAGCAGCAAAGGGCGGATTCTGGGCGCCAGCATCGTCGGCGAGCAGGCTGGCGAACTGATCCAGATGTGGTCTCTGGCCGTTTCCCAGGGCATGAAGATCAAGGCCATGACCGGTTGGGTGTCGCCCTATCCGACATTTTCAGAGATCAACAAGCGGGCCGCGATCCGCTATTATGCAGCAGCGGCCAGCAACCCCATGGTGCGAAAGGTGATTTCATTGCTGGCTAAGCTTGGTTGAATTGCGTCGCGCCAGCTTGAGGATTTTGTGCCGCAGGATTCGGCTCCTCTAAACGACAATGCGGCTGCTCCGCTGCCCGGCGGAGGGCAGGATATGGCGCGTCCGGTGGCCGAGCGCGGCTTGCGGGTCGGGCTGCCGTGGAAGCTGCTGTGGCTGACGCTTCTATTTGTAATGCTCGCCGAAGTGCTGATCTTCGTCCCGTCGATCGCCAATTTCCGTGTCAATTGGCTGACCGATCGGCTGACGGCGGCGCGATTGGCCTCGCTTGCGGCGGAAGCGGCGCCTGGGGGTGTCATTCCGGACGGCGTCCGTAGTGAATTGCTCAGCACGGCGCAGCTCAAGTCAGTGGCCATCAAGACGGGCAAGAAACGCCTGCTGGTGCTGCCGGCCGAACAGCCGTTCACTGTCGACTCGTCCTATGACCTGCGTTTCCCGCCGAAAACGACGCTGCTCGATGAGGTGCGGCTGCGGTACAATCTGATCGCGGATGCTTTGGCGGTGTTCGTGGCCCCGAAAGGACGGACCATCCTGGTCTACGGGCACCCCAATTCCGGCACGCCGCAACCCATGTCGGATTTTGTCGAGATCGTGCTGCCCGAAGCGACGCTGAAGGCGGCGATGGTGCGTTACGGCCTGAATATCCTGTGGTTGTCGATCGTCATTTCCGTCATCGCGGCCGCGCTCGTGTATTTCGCGCTCAGTGCGCTGCTGGTGCGTCCGATGATGCGCCTGACCCACAATATGCTGGCGTTCAGCGAGAACCCGGAGGATTCGAGCCGGATCATCTCGCCGTCCGATCGCCGCGACGAAATCGGCATCGCGGAACGGGAGCTGGCGCGCATGCAGCGGCAGCTCGCCCAGACCCTGCATCAGAAAAGCCGTCTGGCGGAACTCGGTCTCGCTGTAAGCAAGATCAACCACGACTTGCGCAACATGCTGGCGAGCGCCCAGCTCATTTCAGACCGCCTGGCGACACTGCCCGATCCGACGGTGCAACGGTTGACGCCGAAGCTGCTGGCATCGCTGGATCGCGCCATCACCTTCTGCAACGATACGCTGCGCTTCGGCCGGGCCGAAGAAGCTGCGCCACGCCGCGAGCTGTTCGCATTGCGGGAGCTGGTCGAGGAGGTCGGCGAGGGGCTGGGATTGCCGCGCGAAGACATCGGCTGGCATGTGAACATCGATCCGGCGCTGAAAGTCGATGCCGATCGCGATCACATGTTCCGTATCCTTAACAATTTGTGTCGTAACGCCGTGCAGGCCATCGAGGGTATGGGGCCGGGGGTGATCGGCGAGGTATCCGTCGATGCATACCGCGACAATGGCCGGTCTATCATCGAGGTGCGGGATACCGGGCCTGGCGTCCCTGAAGCTCTCCGGGCGCGTCTGTTCCAGGCATTCGGCACGTCGGCGCGCAAAGGTGGGTCCGGCCTGGGGCTGGCGATCGTCGCCGAGCTGGTGCGGTCGCATGGTGGCACGCTGGTTCTGCTGAATGTGCCCAAGGGCTCCGCGTTCCGGATCGAGATCCCGGATCGCGTGGAGATGACCTACAAGGCGGCTTGAGCCGGATTTTTTCCAGTCAGCGGATGATTTGTTTGGCCCTGTTCCTCAGGAAACAGCGTGCCATGGCCAATGCAGGCATTCTCTCAACACACAAGTTTGGAGTGAGACACCCACTGACCCAATCCCGTGTGAAGGAGAGCCCCA
>JAEZBZ010000016.1 GCA_023412745.1 Pseudomonadota bacterium
CATCCATGAGCGCACTTTCCTATGACGTCGTCGGCATCGGTAACGCGATTGTCGACATCATCGGCCGCTGTGACGACGCCTTCCTGACCAAGCACGGCACGATCAAGGGCAGCATGCAACTCGTGGACGCCGACACCGTCAAGCGGCTCTATAGCGCGATGGGCCCCGGCACCGAGATTTCCGGCGGCTCCGTCGCCAACACGATGGCTGGTGTCGCGTCGTTCGGCGGCCGGTCAGCCTTCATCGGCCGAGTCGCGGAAGACGAGTTCGGCCGCATCTTCGCCCACGACATCCGTTCCGCCGGCGTGGCGTTCTCCACGCCGCCCGCCAATTCCGATATTCCGACCGCGCGCTCCCTCATTCTCGTTACACCCGACGGCGAGCGCACGATGAACACCTTCCTCGGCGTAAGTCCGTACCTTGACGGCGGCGAAGTCGATCCCGCCGTCATCGGCGCAGGCGGCATCGTCTATCTCGAAGGCTACCTGTTCGACCGCCCGGAAGCGAAAGCCGCCTTCCGCCAGGCCGCCGACATCGCCACCAAGGCCGGACGCAAGGTAGCGCTGAGCCTGTCCGACGCCTTCTGCGTCGACCGGCATCGCGCAGAATTCCTCGACCTCGTCCGGACGCACGTCGACATCCTGATCGCCAACGAGAGCGAGATCACCTCGCTGTATGAAGTGGCGACGTTCGATGAGGCAGCCTCGCGCGCTGCCGCCGACACAGCACTTGCTGCCCTGACCCGCAGCGAGAAAGGTTCGGTCCTGATCGCGCGCGGCCAGGCGCCTGTCACCATTCCCGCCGAACCGATTTCCGCCGTCGTCGACACCACCGGCGCCGGAGACCTGTACGCCGCCGGTCTGTTGTATGGGCTGGCGAGCGGTCGCAGCCTTGAGGTTGCCGGCCGTCTGGGCAGTCTTGCGGCTGCCGAAGTCATCAGCCACATCGGCGCGCGCCCGCAACAGGATCTGGCCGCACTTGCATGCAGCCGCGGTATCATCTGACAACTTCTCAATCGCGGCACTGAAGGGCGGCAGCCACGCCGCGCAAGGCGATCGGTCGTGTGATGATCGTTGTGCCGAGCGAGGAAGCAATTCCTTGATCTAAGAGACTCTTTCTCAACTGATGATCGCCGCCCTGCCAGGAACTCATCAGGTACGGCGACGTTCAGGCAGCAGAACCAGATCGTTCTGTTGGCTTGAGAAGGAGTTTCGCGATGAAGACGTGCCGCGTGCTACTCTTCGCCGGTTGCACGGCCGCGATGGGCGCATGGGCTTGGTCCGCGCAGGCCCTGCCCAGTGCCTCTCGCTCACTCACTTTGCCTGAGGCGAATACCAGTTCTACTGTTAAGACCGTTCAGTTCCGGGGGCGCGGTGGCGGCGGATTCCGCGGCATCCGTGGCGGTGGAATGCGCGGTTTCCGAGGCGGCGGCCGCGTCGTCGGCGTACGCGGCTTCAGAGGCAGCGGCCGAGCGTTTGTTGGCAGATCATTCTATCGTCCGCGCGCGGCTTACTGGGGACCGAGGCGATTTTATAGAGGCGCGGCTTGGGGTCCACGCCGCTTTTATCGTGGACGCGTGTGGGGACCACGGCGTTACTACGGCGCGCGCTGGTATCGCCCACGTGTCGCATGGTGGGGTCCGCGTCGCTATTATCGCAGCGCGTGGTGGGGACCACGCCGGTACTATGGCGCCCGTTGGTATCGCCCCCGCGTGGCCTGGTGGGGACCTCGATACTATAGCAGCTCATGGTACCGCCCGCGTGTGACGTACTGGGGTCCGCGCTGGTATCGCCCCGCTACCACGTATTGGCGACCGAGCTTCTATGCAGCACCCAGGTACTGGGGAGGCTGGGGTGGCGGCTGGCGCGGCAGCTATTGGCGCTCACCCCACTTTGGGACTCGCGGTCTGCGCTAGCCCGGCATGACACGACAAGCCGCTACCGGCTGGGATCAACGGCGCTCCTTCTGAACCGAGGGAGCGCCGGATTCATTCAGGCACTTTAAAGCCGCCGCAGCGAGACGCTCTCGACCTTGTGGTCAGAGCCCTTGCGCAGAATGAGGCTGGCGCGGCGGCGCGTCGGCAGGATGTTCTCTTCCAGGTTCTTCATGTTGATCGTGCGCCAGATCTCCAGCGCGCGCGCCTCAGCCGCCTCGATCGTCAGGCTGGCGTAACGGTGGAAGTAGGCGCCGCGATCCCGAAACGCCGTCGTCCTCAGCTTCATGAACCGCGCGATGTACCACTGCTCGATCACCTGCGGGTCGGCGTCGATGTAGATCGAGAAATCGAAGAAGTCGGATACGAACGGAATGCCTTCGCCACCGCGCGGCAAACGCGCCGGCTGGAGAACGTTCAACCCTTCGACGATCAGAATGTCCGGCCGCTCCACGACCGTCATCTGTCCCGGCAGGATGTCGTAGTGGAAATGCGAATAGACTGGTGCCTCGACCCGCTCGCGGCCCGACTTCACGTCGGCCAGGAAGTTCAATAACCGCGCCGTGTCGAAGCTTTCCGGGAAACCCTTGCGGTTCATCAGCCCGCGCGCTTCCAGCTCGCTGTTCGGCATCAGGAAGCCGTCTGTCGTGATGAGATCGACGCGCGGATGATCTGGCCAGCGCGCCAACAGCGCACGCAGCACACGCGCCGTCGTACTCTTGCCGACCGCGACCGACCCGGCCACGCCCAGGATGAAAGGCACCTTGCCGTCGCGACGCCCGAGAAAACGCGAGGTCACTGCATGCAGCTCCTGCGCTGCCGCCACGTACAGGTTCAGCAGCCGCGACATCGGCAGATAGATCTGCTCGACCTCATCCATCGACAGTTCTTGCGTCAGACCGGACAACTGCTCCAGGTCCCGCTCGACCAGGGTCATTGGCGTGTCCGCGCGTAACCTCGCCCACTCGTCGCGATTGAAATCGCGATACGGTGAGAACTGGATTGCCGACCTGTTCTGCATGTCGATCTGGAGCGGTAGAACGATCACGGCTGGTTATCCGATTTGCGCGCGGCCTTCTCGGCCAGCCCGGAGGTGCCCACACGGCGCTGGAGTTCCGCCGTGACATCCGACCAGGCGACGCCACGGCTCTCCAGAAGAACGATCAGATGATAGAGCAGGTCGGCCGCTTCCTTGGACAGCGCAATGTTATCCTGGCTAACGCCGGCGATCACCGTCTCGATCGCTTCCTCGCCGAACTTGCGCGCGCAGCGTTCCGGCCCGGCATCGAGAAGCTGTCGCGTGTAGGACTGGCCCGCGTCTTCGGTCCGCCGCTGCCGGACGGTCTCTGCCAGTTGCGCCAGAACGTCCTCACCCATGCCGTGCTCCTGCTTGCGGATTATCCTGCGGCCGCAGTCGCGGGCACTTTCAGCAAGTACGGGTTATGGCGTCAAGTCGCGCAGGGCGCGTACCGGCTATGCCGACACCGACGACCCTGCGCCAAAGCTGTACTTAGATCGAGTTCGCGCCGACCAGCCGCATGCGGATGTAGTCGAGCTGGTCGTAGTTGCCGTACTTGATGACCAGCAGACCGCTTTCGCCGGAGCCACGCTTGATCTCGACCTTGAGACCGAGCGACTCCGCCAGCTCGCGCTCGAACGCCATCGTATCGGCATTCTTCTCGCGCTTCGACGGACGCGGCGGATGATCGGCCGACTGCACCATCGCCTCGACCTCGCGGACGTTCATGTCGCGGTCGATAATACGCTGGGCCAGCACTTCCGCGTCCTCGCGGCCAACCAGTGCGCGCGCATGACCAGCCGTCAGCTTGCCGCCCTGCACCAAGTCCTGCACCTGATCAGGGAGCTTGAGCAAGCGCAGCGTGTTGGCGAGATGACTGCGGCTCTTGCCGATCACTTCGGCCAGCTGATCCTGCGTATAACCGTAGCGCTCAATCAGCTCGCGATAGCCCGCCGCCTCTTCGATCGCATTCAGGTCGGCGCGCTGGACGTTCTCGATAATGCCGAGTTCGAGGACTTCCTGGTCGTTGAGTTCGCGCACGATGACCGGCAGGCTGTGCAGACCGGCGCGCTGCGATGCCCGCCACCGGCGCTCACCGGCAACGATCTCATAGCCACCACCCACCGGATCCGGGCGGACCACGATGGGCTGCACGATACCCTTCTGGCGGATCGAGTCCGCCAGTTCGACAAGTTCCTCTTCCTTGAATTCCTTGCGCGGGTTCAGCCGACCGCCACGGATCTGGTCGATCGGAACAACCCGCTGCTCTCCTTCAGGCGGCAGCTTAGGCTGAGCCAGAACCGGATCACCGATGAGGGACGCCAGGCCCCTGCCAAGCCGGCTCTTCTGAAGTGGAGTCGACATCTGTCTTCGTTTCCCTTTGACGTCCGCGCCGGCTGGTTCAGGCTGCCTTGTAGCGCCGCTCGCGCTCGATGATCTCGGCGGCCAATCGCATGTAGGCTTGGCTGCCCGGGCTGTTCACATCGTACAGCAGGATCGGCTTGCCGTGCGACGGCGCTTCCGCCACGCGCGTATTGCGCGGGATCATCGTCTCGTAGACCTTCGGACCGAAGAAGCCGCGCACGTTCTGCGCAACCTCGCGCGACAAGGCGGTGCGCTGGTCGTGCATGGTGAGAACCACGCCCTGGATTTCCAGCCCCGGATTGAGCGTGTCCTTGATCTGATCGATGTTGTTCTTGAGCTGCGAGATACCTTCGAGCGCGAAGAACTCGCACTGCACCGGAACCAGCACCGCATGCGCGGCGACCATCGCGTTCAGCGTCAGCAGGTTCAGCGACGGCGGACAATCGATCAGGATGTAGGTCGTCGCGGTATCCGGCCGGGCGCGCTGGCGGCCGACCATCTCGGTGATGGCGTCGCGCAGGCGGTACGGCCGGGTCGGCTCCGTCATCAGCTGGGATTCGACGCCGACGAGATCGGCATTGGCTGGCACGATCGTCAGATTGGGCACCAGCGTCTTCACCGCGGCGTCGAGCAAGGTGCTTTCGCCGAGCAGCACGTCATAGGTCGTCCGGACGCGCTGTTCCGGCGCGACGCCAAGACCCGTCGAGGCGTTGCCCTGCGGATCGAGGTCGATGACCAGCACGCGTTCGCCCGATGCGGCGAGGCCGGTGCCGAGATTGATCGCGGTGGTCGTCTTGCCGACGCCACCCTTCTGGTTGGCGAGAGCGATGACTCGCAGTCCTGCGGGTCCATTGGTCGTGCCCATTACGGCTCAACCTCCGTCTTGGCTGCCACATTCCGCACTACGGCAATCCGTCCGTCGGGATCCGTCAGGCTTTCGACAAGCTGGATGTCGAAGTGCCAATCGCGCCTTGCTTGATCGATCTCGCCCTGCGTATCGCGGCCCTTCAGGAACAATGCGACTGTTGAAGGAGCGAAGAACGGTGCTG
>JAEZBZ010000046.1 GCA_023412745.1 Pseudomonadota bacterium
TGGGGCCGTATTCCTCGCGCGTCGCCATCAGGCCCGGCATTTCGGTTTCGGCGATGGATATTTCCTTGCGCCCCCAACCGGCGAGCTCGATGTCCTTGACGGCATATTCGGCGGCTATCGGCATAATTAGGGTCCTCGAAATCGCGACAAAATTCAGTTCCAAGCGCGTCGCAGCCTCGCGCATGGCGGCGGGTAAGGCTTCGCGCAGGCCGTTTTGCCCGCGCCGTCTGCTGCTCGCGGACTCTATAGCGAGCCCGGGTCTCCCTGGCAATCGGACATAAAGACATTGTTATGTCTGCCTGTGTGTCCGGAGGAGGAGCCGCATCGGTTGGTGGGCCCACTAAGTCAAGCCGGAAGTAATTCATCAACCAACCGTTGAGAAAAGGGGCGGGTTGCTTTGGAACACCAGTATCGGATTTACAGATCGGAAAGTTGCGAGGCTCAAGATCGCCCCAGGGGATAAAACCATCGGGCGTTTTCCTATGTCAGTTCGTATGGCGCCGCGTTTTGTGAGCGTATTCAAAGCCGCAACGGCCCGGGATGGCCTAGCCGGCAGGTTTACCAGATCCGAGTCCGGCAACATTGCCATGTTGTTCGGCCTGACCATCATGATGATCGTCGCGGCTGTTGGCGGCGCGGTCGACTATGGACGCTGGCTCAACGCCCGGCAGCAGACTCAGCATGCGATCGACGCGGCGGTTCTGGCGGCAGGCCGCGTGTTGCAGATTTCCGGCGGCGACGCGGCCGCAGCGCTCGACACCGCGCAGCGCTATTATGATGAGCTGAAATCACGCGGCACATCGCGCGATACGATCAATTTCGAGCTGACGGATTCGGGTTCGGCGGTCCAAGCGACGGGCGATGCCGCAGTCGCGACGCCATTTCTGAATATCATTCATATTCCGGAATTGCCTGTCTTCACATCGGCGAAGGCGATCCTCGCGGTGGGCGGCAACCAGCAAACCAACATCGAAATCGGCATGATGCTCGACGTCACGGGCTCGATGGCCGGTAGCAAAATTCAGGATCTGCGGGACGCTGCCAAGGATCTCGTGAACATTGTGGTTTGGGACAACCAGGGCGAATACACTTCGCGTGTCGCCATCGCACCGTTCGCCCCGCGCATCAATGTCGGAAGCTATATTTCGGCCCTGACGGGATTGCCCGAAACGAAACGCTTCAACAACTCCAACCGCAAGCCGATCCAGTGCGTTACGGAGCGGACAGGCACGCACGCATTCACCGACGAGGCCCCCGCCAACAATCGCTACCTCAGTGCCTACAAGGGGAACACAGGTAATACGGCGGTCAACGACAGCGCGAACTACAGCTCGAGCGGAAGCTGCTCGACGCCGTCATCGGGGCAGTCGATCCTGCCGCTGACCAGCAACAAGACCACTCTCAACGCAAAAATCGACGCGTTGGGTGCGAGTGGCGCCACGGCCGGACAGTTGGGCACGGCGTTCGCGTGGTACCTGATCTCGCCGAAGTGGGCCAACATCTGGCCGGCTGACAGCAAGCCCGCGCCGTACAGCGACATCACGACGCTTGGCGACGAGGGGCAACCGAAGCTGCAGAAGATCGTCATCCTGATGACCGATGGCGCGTACAACACTTATGGCGGCACGCAGTACGGCGACAACTCCTCGCAGGCCGTTCAGATCGCGGACAACTCGAAATTGCTCTGCGAAAACATGAAGGGCGAGGGCGTGATCGTCTACAGCGTAGGCTTCGCGCTGGCGCGGAACTCCTTGCCACTCAGGACGCTCCAGGCCTGTGCCACGTCGGATGCGCACTTCTACGACACGTCGACCGGCGATCAGCTTCGCCAGGCATTCCGCGATATCGCGCTGAAGATCTCAACGCTCAGAATTGCGAGCTGAGCGATCCGCACGACAGATAAGGGGCGCCCATGTGGTGCCCTTTTCGTATGCGGGTGCGATGGCCGTGACGGTCAGCAGCCGTCAACGCATTCCTCGCCAAAGCCGGAGGCAACGAGCGCCGACAAAGCTTCGATGGCTTCCGGTCCTTCCGGCCCCTCGGCGACGACATAAATCGTCGAACCAGGGCCTGCTGCCAGCATCATCAATCCCATGATCGAGGATCCGCCGACCGTATTGCCTTCGCGGCTGACGCTGATACGCGCGTTGAAGGACTCGGCGCATTTGACGAACTTGGCGGACGCGCGCGCGTGCAATCCCTTGCGATTGCGGATGGTCAGCATCGCCGACGGTTTACGCTGGTTCAGCACGGATTGAATTCCTCACGCCCTCAGGATTCACCGGAAAGCACCTGCCGGGCGACGCTGATGTATTTGCGGCCGGCTTCTTTGGCCAGATCGACAGCTTTGGCTAGCGGTTGATCGACCCGTACGCTGGCCAGCTTGACCAGCATGGGCAGGTTGACGCCGGCGATGACCTCGACGTTGGCTTCATCGAGGATCGATATCGACAGGTTCGACGGGGTGCCGCCGAACATGTCCGTCAGCAGTATGACGCCTTCACCTGTATCGACTTTGCGCACAGCATCCAGGATTTCCTGCCGACGCACTTCCATGTCGTCGTCCGGACCGATCGAGATCGTTTCCATCTGGGTCTGTGTGCCGACGACGTGTTCCAGCGCTGCGCGAAACTCGCCAGCCAGACCGCCGTGGGTGACAATCAAAAGTCCAATCATTGCTCTCGTGCTGTTCCGCTTCGGCCAGCAGCAGGTGTTTGCCGCATCGGTTGATCAGTCAATTTGTGCGAACCGGGCAGCACTCAGGACGCGTCATGTTTGGCAACTGTTCGCGTTGATCGCAAGCGCTTTTGCATAGATTGGCTATCGAGGAGCATTTTCGATGTTGACGCAACCTTGAAGTGCCAGCAGCAGCTTGAGCGGCGCCGATGCTTCGAAAGGCGCCAGCTTGATATGGCGCACGGACACTCCAAACAGACCGGTTCGCTCGTCTGGCTCCGGCAACCTTTCGATCTCGCTAGAGGTCACGAGGTCGACGATCAGGCCCAGCTCGGCAGAATCCCGCGATGGAATCGGCATCAGTCCAATGCCGCGGACTTCCATGAGGCCGCGAATAGTCGGCGGGCAGGTCAGGATCAGCTTATCGGCGCTTGGTGTGATCAAGACTTGGTCATCCGCGACCAGAACCGCGGATAGCGGAATCAGCGGGGTGGCCGGCTGCATCAGGCATCGCAGCGCCAAATCGGATTTTCCTGAACCGGCAGCTCCCCTGATCAGCGCAGCATGGCCTTGCAGCGCGATGGCCGTTCCGTGTACGAGGCTAGCTGCGTTGAGTGCCACGTGAGCGTTGAGCCCTTGATTGACCAGCTTTCACGCCGGCTGGCAGTTGCACGATGAAGCGCGCGCCGAGTGGCGGCTCGTCCGGCCCCGCATCCGGGGCCATGCGATTTTCGGCCCAGACATCGCCGCCGTGAGCCAGAACGATTTCCCGGGATATGGACAATCCAAGCCCGGAATTGTTCCCGCGACTGCTCTCGGCCGTTGGCCGGTAGGTATAGAAGCGCTTGAAAATCTGATCGAGGTTTTCCGGGTCGATGCCCGGACCGTCATCTTCCACGCACAGCTCGATAACGTCGCCGCTCCGCCGGGCGCGGACCAGGACCATGCCATCTTCAGGCGTAAACGAGATGGCGTTGTCGACGATGTTCGTAATCACCTGCGACAGACGTCCTTCGTGGCCGCTGACAATGAGCCCATCGCCCATGCTGGCCGGATCGATCTCAAGCGCGATGCTTTTGCCGCTATCGCTGAGCAGATCGGAAAATGTGGACACGATGCCGTCGAGAACCTGGCACAGTTTCACCGGCTCGTCCTGCTGGCGCGCCAGTTCGGCATCCAACCGCGACGCGTTCGAGACGTCAGTAATCAGGCGGTTGAGACGTTTCAACTCACTCTGGATCTGCACGATGAGTTGCTGGCGTTGCTCCTCATCGCGGGCGTAGGTCAGCGATTCCGCTGTGGATCGCGCCGCCGTGAGCGGGTTTTTCAGCTCGTGCGCCACGTCGGCCGCGAATTTCTCACTGGCCTCGATGCGGCGGAACAGGGCCGTCGTCATCTTGTGGAACGCGGTGGCCATCTGCCCGACTTCGTCACTGCGATGGCCGAGTTGAGGCAGGTCATGCCGCGCCGAGATGTTGCGGCTGACGTGTTCCGCGGCTTCCGACAGGCGGCGCATGGGACCGGCAACCGTGCGGGCCAGCAGCAGACTGGCCGCAATGATCGCTGCGAACGCCAGCAGCGCGATCTTCAGAACGGTCCAGCGTTCCTGGCTCAGCGCCTCGTCGATCTCGCCCGGCTTGCTCGACAGCAGCAGCACGCCTTGCACGGCGCGCGCGCGCTGGATCGGCACGGCGATCGACACGATCTGCTCGTTATCGCTATTGAGTAGCAGCATCGGCGTCGTGGTGCCGGTCATCGCCATGCGCACTTCCGGATAGAAGTTGCCGTTGGCGCTGCCGATCTCGCGATATACTGGCAGATCGGCGTTCAGGAACCACTGCGTGACGCGCGTCCATAGCGTTTTGGTGCGAGGCCTGTTGCGGGCTGGCGCGGGGGCGGCGATGTGGCCGCGAGACAAAAGCTGGGACGAGTCCGCGACCAGTGTGCCGTCGCGACCATAGATGCGCGCGCGGTTCGTCGTGGGCTGCACCAGGCGCCGCAGAATGGGGGTGATGCGCTCCGGGCTGATCGATAGCTGGAGGGCAGCGAAGCCGTCGTCACGGAACGGGATCAGCGCGTTATCGGCCTGTGGCAATTCCTCGGGATCGATAACGATGCGTTCCGTCTCGACGGAAGCATTGGCCGCAATCGCCGCCGCGATGATCTCGCCCTGCGTCTTGAGGCTTTCGCGCTTGGCGTCGATCAGCCAAGCGTTGTGCTGGCTGAGATAAAGTATGCCGCCGACCAGAATGAACAGGCCGAGCAGGTTCGACACGAAGATGCGGCGCGCCAAGCTGCCCGTGATCAGCCGCATGGCGCGGCTGTCGACGATGCTCTCGCCTAAGCGTCGCAGTGCACGCAGCACCGCGGTGTTGGCGCGCTGTAGGCCATCCCTGGTTGCCTGCCACGATCCGGAAACGAATCGGCGCGGCTCGGTCTCGATAGCCATTGGCCCCCCGAGCTCAAGCCTCCTTGAAGCGGTAGCCTACACCATAGAGCGTCTCGATGACGTCGAAATCGTCATCCACTTGCTTGAACTTCTTGCGCAATCTCTTGATGTGGCTGTCGATGGTGCGGTCGTCGACGTAAACCTGATCGTCGTAAGCCGCATCCATCAGCGCGTCGCGTGTCTTCACGACACCGGGACGGGTCGCCAAGGCTTGAAGAATGAGAAATTCCGTCACGGTCAGGGTGACGGCCTTGTTGTCCCAATGACAGGTGTGGCGCTCCGGGTCGAGGCGCAGTTTGCCCCGCTCAAGCACACGAGCGGCTTCCGTCTGGGCGTTCGCGGCATCCTTCGGCTGAAAGCGGCGCAGGATCGCTTTGACGCGCTCGACCACCAGACGCTGGGAGAAAGGCTTCGCGATGTAGTCGTCGGCGCCCATCTTGAGGCCGAACAGCTCGTCGATCTCCTCGTCCTTCGAGGTCAGGAAGATCACCGGCATGTCCGACTGCTGGCGCACGCGGCGCAGAAGTTCCATACCATCCATGCGCGGCATCTTGATGTCGAAGACGCCGAGGTCGGCCGGTTCTTCGATCAAGGCCTCTAGCGCCGAAACGCCGTCGTTATAAGTACGAACTTTATAGCCCTCGGCTTCGAGCGCCATTCTGAGCGAAGTCAAAATGTTCCGCTCGTCGTCTACGAGAGCAATCGTGCTTTTTTCTTTCATGGTCTCGTGCCCTGGACGCTGGTGAGGCGGGCTCTATGGCCCGTTCGTGGGGGAAATGTGGCGTGAGTAGACG
>JAEZBZ010000094.1 GCA_023412745.1 Pseudomonadota bacterium
TGCTGCTGATCTGTATGGTTCTTTTGGCGGCAACTGTGTCGTTGAGGTCATTCCGGTCGGGCGGCATCCAGACTATGGTTGTCACCGGAATGATGGGGGGCTTCGGGTTTTTTCTTTTGGCAGAGATTTCCCGACAGGTTGGGGTTGCAGGACTTGTGTCGCCACGTGTGGCGGTATGGGCCCCTGCGGTTGCAGCTGCCCTGGTGACATTGACGGTGCTTTTGCACCAGGAGGACGGTTGAGTGACGCGTCGAGCGCGGCCAATGCTGGGTCGTAGCAGCACGCAACGATCATTCGCTCGCCATTTCATGGCGAGAGTGAGTGGTTGCGCGCTTGCCATCGCCCTTCTGCATGCCTCGTCCGCACCGGCGCTGGCGCAGGACACCAGCGTCGTGGCCCCAGCGATCACTGCCTTGCCGTCCGAGCTCAACAACCGCCAGCCGAAACAGCCTTCAGCCTTCCCCAAGAAGGGCAATCCGCTCGGTAACATCCGGAAGATTGATCAGAATCAGCCGCTCTATCTGCAGGGCGACGAGCTTGTCTACGACAACGAGGGCAACCGCATCTCTGCCCGCGGCAATGTCGAGATCTACTACAACAACTACATCCTCACCGCCGACGAGGTCACCTACGACCAGGGCGCCAATACCCTCACCGCCACAGGCAACGTCGCGCTCAAGGAGCCGAACGGCCTGGTCACCCGCGGCGAGCGCATCACCCTGACCGACGACTTTCGCGATGGCTTCGTGCAATCGCTGAGCGTCACCGCGCGCGACGACACCCGCATCGCCGCCGAACGCGCCAACCGCCGCGACGGCAACATCACCGAATTCCAGAACGCGCGCTTCACGCCTTGCAAGAGCGATGGCGCCATGCCGCCGCTGTGGTGCCTCAGCGCCTCGCGCATCGTGCACGACCAAGCCGCCGCGACGATCTCGTATCAGGACGCGCAGTTCGAACTGTTCGGCGTGCCGATCTTCTACCTGCCCTACTTCCAGCACGCCGACCCGTCGGTGAAGCGCAAGTCGGGCTTCCTGATGCCGGAATACCTGACGTCGACCGACCTCGGGTTCGGCATCGAGGTGCCCTATTACTACGCGCTGGCGCCGAACTACGACCTGACCTTCCACCCGATGTACACCGCCAAGCAGGGCGTGCTGTGGCAGGCGGACTGGCGTCATCGGGTGTCGTTCGGCAACATTACCGGCCAGTACACGATCAAGGTCGCGGCCATTGATCAGGACATCAACGATCTGCCGAGCACTGCAACGCCGAGCCTCGACGGCTGGCGCGGCAGCATCGAGACCAAGGGCAAGTTCTCGCTGTCGTCGTGGTGGAATTTCGGCTGGGATATCACGCTGGAAAGCGACGATACGTTCCGCCGCTTCTACAAGCTCGACAACATCCTCGAGACCGACCGCGTCAACCGCGTCTACATGACCGGTATCAGCGAGCGGAACTACTTCGGCGTCAACCTGTACCACTTCGGCGGACTGCTGTTCGACGACACGCCGCTGACGGAAGGCCGTGTCCATCCGATCGTCGACTACAACTACATCTTCGGTGCACCTGTTCTTGGCGGCGAACTGAGCTTCAACGCCAACGCGCTGAGCTTCACGCGCGATCTCGGCAACACGCTCGGCTCCAAGGAATCATCTTTGACGCGCGCCGTCGCCGATGTGAACTGGCGCCGCAAGTTCATCGATCCGATGGGCCAGACGTTCACGCCGTTTGCCAGCGCGCGGGGTGACTTGTACGCCCTGACCAATTACGTCGACCCGGTCGCCAGCGGACCAGGACCAGGCGCAGCCGTTGTCGAAGGCGATGACGTGATTGCTCGAGGACTGGTAACGGCAGGCGTATTGTATGCCTATCCGTTCGTTACCAACACGGCGCAAGGCTCACACGTCGTCGAACCCGTCGGCCAGGTCATCGCGCGCACGGCAAGCGTCGATCAGCGCCGCCTGCCCAACGAAGATGCCCGCAGCATCGTGTTCGACGACACCAACCTGTTTGAAGTCGACAAGATGTCCGGCCTCGACCGCGTTGAGACCGGCACGCGCGCCAACGTCGGCGTCCAGTACACCTATCAGGCCAACAACGGCGGCTATGCGCGGTTCCTGGCCGGACAGAGCTTCCATCTCGCGGGTGACAATATCTATAACGCGCCCGGCTTCGACGCCGACGGCAACCCGATCTACTCGCCGATCAACGGTCTCGAGAACGATCGCTCCGACTACGTGCTGGCCGCCTACCTGGCGCCGTCGACGATGTTCCGCACCATCGCGCAGACCCGCTTCGACGAGTCCAGTTTCAACCTCCGCCGCGCTGATCTCTTCAGCGAGGTCAACTACGGACCTCTGCTGGCCCAGGCGACCTACTCCTATAGCTCATTCAACACCTACGACGGGCTGCGCACGGACCAGCAGGATATCTTCGGCGTCGTGGGTCTCCGCTTGACCGACAACTGGAGCGTTCTGGGGTCGATGCGGTATGACATCGACTCTAGCGATCGTATCCAGGATGCGCTGCAACTGCGCTACGCCGACGACTGCTTCGTGCTGACTGCCACGTATACGGAAACCTTCGTGACCGACCCCACGCGCGACCTGACGCCGGACCGCACGTTGATGCTGCGCTTCGAACTCAAGCACCTTGGTGAGTTCCGCTACAAGACCGACGCACTCGACCACTTCTTCGCCGAGAACCAGTCGACGACGCCGTAAATTCGGGCGATATTTCAAGGCTCGTCGCGACTTTCCTGCAGCCGGGGTACAACTTGCGACCCCTCTGCCCTCGCATTGCCACTTGAAGTGTGGATAATGCGCGCTCGCCGCGCCGGGTTACCGGTATGCTGAGATGCTCGAATCGAGCGAACACGCGACACAGCGAAGAAGGATGAAGCGAGGTCCTCAGTTGCGACATCGATTTCACCATGGCCGGGCGTATCTGCTTCTGGCAGCAGCATTGGCGTTTCCGGCCTCCGTTCATGCCCAGGGCACTCAGACACTGCCCGGTCTGGTCGTAACGGTGCCGCCGGCTGGCGGCGCGCCGGCACCGGAGGCAAGGCCTGCTCCCAAGGCGGCGTCGAGCACCGAGAAGAGCAAGGCGCGCGCGACCCCTGACAAGTCCAAGAGCAAGTCAGCATCGCTCAATACGCAGGGCGCCGGCAAAGGCCGTGGCGCGACCCAATCGATCGCTGTGCTGGTCAACGATGACCCGATTACCGGTTACGAAATCGAGCAGCGTTCGCGCCTGATGGCGCTCGGCGCCAACGTCAGTGAACAGGCCCAGGCGAATTTCAAGCGCCTCATTCAGCAGGACAGCACCAACCAGCGTCTGCGCGCCATTCTGCAGGAAACGATCCAGGCCAACCCAGGCAAATCGCGCGAGCAGATCCTCCAGATTTTCGAGGGCCGTAAGCAACAGTTCGCCCAGCAGCTCCAGCAGCAGGCCATGTCCAGCGCCAAGTCATCCATGCTGCCAACCTATCGCAAGGGCGCCATGGAAGAGCTGATCGAGGAGCGGCTGAAACTGCAGGAAGCGCGCCGCATCAGCGTCACCGTTGACGATGCCCAGGTCGATGAAGTCATCAAGAATATCGCTGAACGCAACAAGATGACTCCGCAGCAGTTCGCGCAGCACCTGAAGGGCATGGGCGCCGACATAGAGGCCATGAAAGCCCGTTTCCGCGCCACGCTGTCGTGGAACCAGGTAGTGCGCCGCCGCTTTGCCGCGCAGGTCTCCGTCAATCAGCTCGAAATAGACAGGATGATCTCCTCCTCCGGCAGTTCGGGCGAGGACGACATCGAATTGACGTTGCACAAGATCACCCTCCCGGTGCCGGGAAAACTGGACCAGAAGGTGATGGCCCGCCGGCTCGATGAGGCGGAGCGCATCAGGCGCGCCTACAAAGGCTGCAATTCGTCGGCCGCGGTCGCCAAGGCCAACGAGGCCAAGTTCGACAATCTCGGCACGCGCAAGCCCGCCACCGTACCCGAGCCGACCCGCAGCCTGCTCATCAACGCCAAGGACGGCGAGATGGTGCCGCCCAACATGTCAGCCCAGGGCATTGAGTTGTATGCAGTTTGCAGCCGCAAAGTGACCAAGGCCGACGACAAGAAGCGCGACGACATCGCTGCTGATCTGCAGCAGAAGGAATTCGAAGTTCTGGCCAAGCGCCATCTGAGGGATCTACGCCAGGACGCGCATATCGAGTATCGTTAGGCGGTGACCGCATCGCCAGACAGCATAACCCGCGCAACGCAGCCGTTACTCGCCCTGACCATGGGCGATCCGGCTGGTATTGGCCTTGAGCTCGCGGTCAAGGTTTGGCAGGCGGCGCGATCAGCCGCTGCCGCGCCGCCTTATGTGCTCGTGCTGTATGCTGATCCGGATGCGGTTGCTGCTGCGGCGGCACGCGCAGGCCTCTCCGATCCGGTCGCGGTGATCGACGATCCCAATGCCGCCGCCGGCCACTGGCCACACAAGTTGCCTGTCATCCCCGTGCCCCTTGCTAGGCAGGCAACGCCGGGCCGACCGGATAGCGCCAATGCAGCTGCCGTGATCCGATCGATCGAGCTGGCGACCGAGGCCGTCGCGCGCGGCGATGCAGCAGCATTGGTGACCAACCCGATCGCCAAGCATGTTCTCTACGGCGCCGGCTTCAGCTATCCCGGACATACCGAATTCCTGGCGGAACTGGCACAGCGCTACGTTGGCGGCGGCCCTTGGCTGCCGGTTATGATGCTGGCCAGCGACGAGTTGCGCGTCGTGCCGCTCACCATCCATATCCCCTTGGTCGATGTACCCGGCGCACTGACCCGCGAACTGATTGTCGACACGGCCCGCATCATTGCGACCAGTCTCACGCGGGATTTCGGGCTCGGCCAGCGCCCGCGTATCGCTGTCGCCGGGCTCAATCCGCACGCCGGTGAAAACGGCACCATCGGCACGGAAGACCAGCACATCATTGCGCCGGCCATCGCCGCGTTGCGCGAGGAAGGACTGGCGGTGACCGGCCCGCACTCGGCCGACACCCTGTTCCATGCCGCCGCGCGCGCCACCTACGACGCGGTGATCGCCATGTATCACGACCAGGCGCTGATCCCGATCAAGACGCTGGCGTTCGATCGCGGCGTGAATGTCACGCTCGGGCTGCCATTCGTGCGCACCTCGCCGGATCACGGCACCGCGTTCGACATCGCGGGCACCAGCACGGCCAACCCGGCGTCGCTGCAGGAAGCCTTGCTGCTTGCCGCACGACTGGCGACCAATCGCGCAACAGCACCATCTCAATGACCACCTCAAAAGTCGATACCGACAGTACGAGCCGCGCGCTGGACGGCTTGCCGCCGCTGCGCGAAGTGATCGCGCGACTCGGCCTCTCCGCCAAGAAAAGCCTTGGCCAGAACTTCATTCTCGACCTCAACCTGACCCGGCGCATCGCGCGCACCACGGGTGATCTCGCAGGTCGCACCGTGGTCGAAATCGGCCCCGGCCCCGGCGGACTGACGCGCGCGCTGTTGTACGAAGGCGCGGCGCGCGTCATCGTGGTCGAACGTGACGACCGCTTCCTTCCGGCGCTTGAAGAGATTGCAGCGCGTTATCCAGGCCGGCTTGAAATCCACATGGGCGACGCACTGGATGCCGATTGGGCCGCCCTGCTCGGGCCGGATAGCGGCAAGGCCAGCATCATCGCCAACCTGCCGTATGGCGTGGCCACGCGCCTGCTTATCGGCTGGCTCGAAACCGAACCATGGCCGCCGTGGTTCGACCGCATGGCGCTGATGTTCCAGCGCGAGGTCGCCGAGCGTATCGTCGCCGAGCCCGGCACCAAGGCTTACGGCCGGCTCGCCGTCATTTCACAATGGCGGTGTGAAGCCCGCATCGCGATGACGCTGAAACCGGAAGCTTTCACGCCGCCGCCAAAGGTTGCATCCGCGGTCGTAGAGTTCGTGCCGCGCACCGCGCCTGCGCCGCCGTGCAGCGTGAAGGTGCTCGGCGACGTTACGGCAGCAGCCTTCGGCCAGCGCCGCAAGATGCTGCGCGCCAGCCTGAAAAGCCTGACGCCCGATGCTGCATCTCTGCTGACCGAGGCAGGGCTCGCCTCTGATCAGCGCGGCGAGCAATTGACGGTCGAGGATTTCGCGCGCATGGCGATGATCCTCCAGGCGCGCCGGGGCAGGACTTAAGCGAGCCGAACGAAAGGCTCCGGCACGCCGCGCACGCGC
The DNA here is from genome assembly GCA_023412745.1 of Pseudomonadota bacterium. GTDB lineage: Bacteria > Pseudomonadota > Alphaproteobacteria > Rhizobiales > Hyphomicrobiaceae > ZC4RG25. Next base: position 6,234 of record JAEZBZ010000094.1, read on the forward strand.
CGGCGCAGCTTATGCAGCGCGCCAGCTTTCGGCTGTTTCGCCAGCGAAGCCGCATCGAGATTCTGGCGCGCCGAAGTCACGATCATCTCGCTCAGATCGTCGCCGATAAATGCCGGGCAGGTCGGCTGGCTGACCGCAAGCGTGCAGCGATCGGCAAGTGAGCCATCGGGATGCCACACGTGCACAGCCGACGCGCCCCAGGCCGCGGTCCAGATCCGGCCATCGGCATCGACCACCGCGCCGTCAGGCTCACCCTCACCCGCCGCGAAGCGCTTGAACACGACCGGCTCACCCGTTGGTAGGCCGGTTAGTGTATCCGTCGCCACCCGCCAAATCGTAAACTTGGCGGAATCGGCGAAGTAGGCCGCCTCACCGCCCGGCGCGAAGCAAATTGCATTGCCGATGGTGATCCTGTCGAACAGCAGCCGCAGCTCGCCCGCATGGAACCACC
>JAEZBZ010000098.1 GCA_023412745.1 Pseudomonadota bacterium
GCCTGCACCTCGCCCCACTGGTTGACGGATCCCGTCACCGCGAAGCCTTGCTTGACCGGCACTTCCGACAGCGCCGACAGCAGCGCATAAAGCTCCGTCGACGATGCGCTGTCACCGTCGACGCCGCCATACGATTGCTCAAACACCAGCGTCGCGGCCATCGCCAGCGGCACATCCTCGGCATAGCGGCCAGCAAGGAAGCCCCACAGAATCATCACGCCCTTGGAATGCAGCGGACCGCCGAGATTGACCTCGCGTTCGATGTCTGTGACGCGGCCCTGACCCATGCGCACGCGCGCCGTAATGCGGCTAGGACGTCCAAACGCGAAGGTGCCGATCTGCAGCACCGACAGCGCGTTGATCTGGCCGACCTTCTCACCCTTGGTATCGATCAGCACGATGTTGCGGTCGATGACTTCCTGCGATCTGTCGCGCACGCGATCGGCGCGCTGGATGCCTTCCTCGACCGCCCGCTTGACATCATCGCGGGTGATGACATCACGACCCGCTTCGCTCGCCCAGTAGTCCGCCTCGCGCACTAGGTCCGACAGCCGCCCGATCTCGATAGACAGCTTCTCGCGATCATCGGCCATGCGCGCGCCTTCCTCAATCAAGCGCGCGACGCCCGAGGCATCGACCGGCTTCAGGCCGTGCTCATTGACGATCGAGCTGATCACCCGCGCGTACGAGCGATCATTGTCAGTAGAGCGATCGATGGTGTCGTCGAAGTCCGCCTGCACCTTGAACAGGCCGCGGAAGTCCGGATCGTGCGCGGCGAGCAGGTAGTACAACTCGCGATCACCGAACAGCACGACCTTCACGTCGAGCGGAATCGGTTCCGGATCGAGCGTCTGGGTCGAGACGAAACCCATCATCTCGGCTGGCTGCTCGATACGGATCTCGCGTGCCTTGATTGTGCGCTTCAACGCTTCCCAGGCGAATGGCGACAACAGCAGCTTGCGCGCGTCGATCAGCAGATAGCCGCCATTGGCGCGATGCAGCGTGCCCGGCTTGATCAGCAGGAAATCGGTCATCAGCGCGCCCATCTGCGCGATGTGCTCGATGCGTCCGACAAGATTGCCGTATGTCGGATTGATCTCCTCCAGCACCGGCGCGCCTTGCTCCGGCTCGCCATTGCCGACCAGGACATTGATCATGTAACGGCGGAAGCGCGGATCACGCGAGGTGTCGGTCGGCTGCTTGACGAGTTCGTTTTCATCGCCCGCAACCGTGAGAAACAGCCCGACATTGCGGGTCAGATCCTTGCTCGCGTCCTCGAGGTAATCGCGCACGTCCGGCACATCCGCAAATGCGGCCTTGACCTCGTCGAGGGCCTCAAGGACCGCGACGTCACCAACTTCCTCGTTCAGCTCGCTCAGCCGCTTGCGCCGGCTCTTGTCCGACTTCGGCATCTTCTCGAGAATTGCCTCGAGCTCCTTCTGCAGCACCTCGATCTTGGCCTGCACGTTCTGGCGCATGTCATCGGGCAGCGCGTTGAACACTTCCGGCTTCACCACCTTTCCTTCATGCACCGGCGCCATCGCGAATCCCATCGGTGTGCGGAGGATCGCGATATTCTGGGATTGCGCCTTGCGATTGAGCGCCTCGAAGGATTCCTCGTGGCCGGAGCGAAACTCTTCCTCGATGGCGCGGCGGCGGGCCTGATAATCCTCGCCATCGAAGATCGCCGGCAGCGTGTTGCGCAGCTCATCGATCGCCGCAACCATCTGCTGCGCCAGCTTGCGGCCACGCCCCGGCGGCAGCTTCAGCGCGCGCGGCCTGTTCGGATTATCGAAGTTATTGACGTAGACCCAGTCGGCCGGCGGCGTACCTTCGGCCGCCTTCTTCGACAGGTAGGAGCGGACGGCCATGCTCTTGCCGGAGGCCGGCGGGCCCAGCACGAACATATTGAAGTCGTAGCTGCGCATGTTGACGCCGAACTCGATTGCCCGCAGCGCCCGTTCCTGACCAATCAGTCCGGTGATCGGCTCCAGGTCGGCTGTCGTTTTGAAGCCGAGTGTTGTAGGATCCACGCAATGGCGCAGCTCAGCGACGGCGAGCGGTGCGTGGGTGCCAGCGGCGATGTTGGCCGGGGGTGAAGCCACGATTTTCACGGCCTCGTTGGTGGTTGTAGCAACCTTGTCTTGCGTCGCCCGCTTGAAGAACATTATGACGTCGTCCCCGAGTTGGTCTTGGTGGCCGGCACGGTATTGCAGTGCAAGGCTTCCGGGAAGCGTTTGGAGCAACGGTCCCGAGTCGGCCAGATCGCGAGTGCAGCGGAAATGTCACCGGTAGATGGCGAACGCATGGCGGAAAATACCGAACCTGACGAGATCGTGATTAGGGACGGTCGCCAGTCGGTCGCCGCAGCTCACATCGCCCGTGGCGCCCGTCGTCTTCTCGTCAGCCTCGGCCTGACCAGCACGTGCGAGCTGCCTCTGCCCAACGGACGGCGCGCGGATATAGTTGCGCTGTCACGGAAAAACGAACTCTGGATCATCGAGATCAAGTCCTCCATCGAGGACTTCCGCAGCGATTTCAAATGGCACGAATATCGCGGCTACTGCGATCAGCTGTTCTTTGCCGTCTCGCCGGATTTCCCGAAAGAGATCCTGCCACCCGATACCGGCTTGATCGTGGCTGATCGCTATGGCGCCGAAATGGTCCGCCCGGCCCCGGTAAGCAAGCTGCCGGCCCATACGCGCCGTGCACTGACGTTGCGCTATGCCATGTGCGCGGCCGCGCGACAACAAGCCGTGGACGATCCGAGCCTCGAACTCGAATTGATCATCCGCGGCGACTGACGACGTAGAGCGTCGCGTTACTTCGGGGCGCGCTTGGCGAGAATACGCTGCAGCGTGCGGCGATGCATGTTGAGGCGACGCGCGGTTTCCGAGACGTTGCGGTTGCACAGCTCGTAAACCCGCTGGATGTGCTCCCAACGCACGCGATCGGCCGACATCGGGTTTTCCGGTGGCGCGGCCTTGGCGTTGGTCGGGGCCAGCAGAGCGTCAGTCACGTCATCGGCATCCGCCGGCTTGGCCAGATAATCGACAGCACCGAGCTTCACCGCGGACACCGCGGTGGCGATGTTGCCGTACCCGGTCAACACGATGGCGCGTGCGTTCGGGCGCATGCGAGCCAGCTCGCCAATCACATCGAGGCCATTGCCATCTTCCAGGCGCATGTCGACGACGGCAAAGGCGGGCGGCCTTTGGCGAATGAGTTCAAGCCCTTCAGCTACCGAGTGCCCACTGCGCACGTCGAAGCCACGCGTTTCCATCGCTCGCACCAATCGCTGCAGGAAGGCACGGTCATCGTCGACGATGACCAGCGATGCATCCTCGGGAAGTTCGTCTTTACTAAAGCTATAATCTTCGGCCACGGCACGGTTCTCCTGACCCGTTCTATATAGACGCCGAAATGACGCAGCCAAGCCCCATGTTCCCAGATTTCGTAGTTAATGAACGTTAATGAATTCTTCTTTCCGGGGCGGCCAGCCGGCAGGATGCGCCTCGAACACCCCCCGCGGCCAGGTAATTTTAACAACTGCGCCCCGTTCGGGAGCCGGCCGGTTGTCCAGCGACAGGCTGGCGCCGGAGCGCTCCAACAGCGTTTTTGCAATGAAGAAGCCGAGCCCCAGACCGCCTGCACTCTTGCCCTCCGCGCCCCGCGCACCGGCCGGACGCGTTGTCAGATAGGGCTCGCCCAGCGATTCCATTACGTCGGGATGAAAGCCCGGACCGTCATCCGTCACCTGGATCTCGAGCACGCGCTCGTCCCAGGTGGCGGATATCTCTACCTTGCTGCGCGCGAAATCGACGGCGTTCTCGATCAGGTTGCCGAAACCGTAGATCAGGCCGGGCCGGCGTTCGCCTTCCGGCTCGCGCGCTGCGAGGTCGGCAACGCCCGGCGCCGCATGGCTGTTGATTTCGATGACCACCGGCAAGCCGCGATAGGGATCGGCCGCTTCTTCCAGTAGCTGGCTGACCGACAGCCGCGCGTGCATCGGATCCTGTTCGCTGGGCTGACGTGTGAGCTTCTGCAGGATTTCGCGGCAGCGTTCAGCTTGGCTACGCAACAGCGCGACATCTTCGGCGAGCGGCGTGTCCGGCGCAACGTCACGTTGCATCTCCTTGGTGACCAGCACGATGGTGGCGAGCGGCGTGCCGAGCTCATGCGCTGCCGCCGCGGCCAAACCGTCCAAGGCATGCAATTTCTGTTCCCGCGCCAGCACCAGCTCGGTGGCTTTCAGCGCGTTCGACATCTGTCTGCTCTCGTTGGAGAGGCGCCATACATAAAGGCCGAGGAACACCACGGTAGCTGCGACTGCCGCGAACTGCCCGTACTGGTACACTTTCGGCAAGGTGAGGATTTCCCACGCATACCAGGGCAGCATCCAATGCTCGTGGACAAGGAAAGCTGCAGTCGCCAGCGCCAAGCCGCCGAGGATCACGGTGTTGCGCGCCGGCAGAGTGGCGGCCGACACGGTCACTGGCGCCACGATCAGCACCACGAACGGATTTTCGATGCCACCCGTCAGGTATAACAGCGCGCCAAGCTGCAAAAGATCGTAGGCCAGCAACACGGTTGCGAAGGTCGCGCCGAGGCGGTGCCGCGCGGGAAAGCGCACCGTCAGGAAAACGTTCAGCCAGGCCGACGCCGCGATGACGCCAAGGCAAAGGCCAATCGGCACTTCGAACCGCAATCCGAAATGCACGATACAAACGGCTAGGATCTGCCCGATAACCGCGAACCAGCGCAGACGCACGATCGTCTGCAGCCTGAGCCGGCTTTCCATCTGGTCGTCACTGCGTCGCACATCCAGACCGAGCCTATGCACCACGTCCTGGACTCCATTCATCCGCTGCGGCCACGCCGCGCGTAACGGGAACGGCACGGCTTGCACGCTTTCATCATTTGGCCCACATAAGGTAAGACTTTGCTCTTCATCAAGGCATCTCTTGCCCACTCGCTGGGCATCTTATCATGCTGCAATCAGGAACCAGAATAGACGGCGCTGGCGCCTCGCTACCCGTCCAGGTCACCGGCCTGCGCAAGGTTTACGGCGAGGTCGTCGCGGTCGATGGCATCAGCTTCACCCTGCGGGCAGGCTCGGTCACCGCTCTACTTGGCGGCAACGGGGCGGGCAAGACGACGACGATTTCGTCGTTGATGGGGCTCATCATCCCGACCTCGGGCGAAGTCCGGGTGTTCGGCGTCGACATGGCAACGAACCGCCATGCGGTCCTGCACCGCCTGAACTTCGAAAGCCCGTACGTCGAGATCCCGATGCGGCTGACGGTGCGCCAGAACCTCGAAGTCTTCGGCCGGCTGTATGGCGTCATCGATGTTGCCGATCGCGTGCTGAAAATCGCCGAGGAACTGCGGATCGCTGATCTGCTCGACCGGCTCTACGGCAAGCTCTCGGCTGGTCAGAAAACGCGGGTGAGTCTTGCCAAGGCGCTGCTCAACGAGCCGGAACTGCTGCTGCTCGACGAGCCCACCGCCTCGCTCGATCCCGATACGGCCGACTGGGTGCGCTCGGTGATCGACTCCTACCGGCAGGCCAATTCGGCTACCATCGTCTTGGCCTCGCATAACATGGCCGAGGTCGAGCGCCTATCCGACCGCGTGATCATGATGGAGCGCGGCCGCATCCTCGCCGATGAAACGCCAAGCGATCTCATCCGGCAATTCGGGCGCGAGACGCTGGAGGAAGTGTTCCTCGACATTGCCCGGCGCCGCGCACCCGCGACGCTGGATGCCCTGAGCGCAAACGCTTAAGAGACACGCATGTCAAACGTGCTGCATGGCCAGACTGGACCTGCCGCCTCGATGCGCCGTATCGGCGGTATGGTGCGCCGTCACTGGTATCTCATCCGATCATCCGGACCTCGCACCGCCGAACTGATCTTCTGGCCGCTGGTCTCCATGTTGATGTGGGGCTTCCTGCAGATGCATCTGGCCAAGACGACAAGTCTCGCCGCCAACGCCGCGGGGCTATTCGTTGGCGGCGTGCTGCTGTGGGACATCCTAGTGCGCAGCCAGCTCGGATTTTCGATCGCGTTTCTTGAAGAAATCTGGTCGCGCAATCTCGGACACTTGATGATGAGCCCGCTGCGTCCGGGCGAACTGATCGCGTCTTTAATGATCGTCAGCCTGATCAAACTGACCGTGGCAATGGTGCCGGTTTCCATCCTGGCATTCGTGTTCTTCGACTTTAACTTGCTCGGTCTCGGGTTGGCGTTCGGCGCGTTCTTCGCCAACCTCATCTTCATGAGCTGGGCGCTCGGTCTCGTCTCCACGGGCGCCGTGCTGCGTTGGGGCATGGGCGCGGAGAGCATCGCCTGGCTGATTGTGTTCCTGCTGCTGCCGATCGCGTGCGTCTACTATCCGCTCTCCACGTTGCCCGCCTGGTTGCAGCCAGCGGCACTGATGTTGCCCGCGACATACGTATTCGAAGGCCTGCGCGCGCTAGTGCTCGAGCAAACCTTCCGCGGCGACTATATGCTCCGCGCGCTCCTGCTCAATCTCGTCTATGTAGCAGGGGCATTCCTGCTGTTTCGCGGCCTGCTCGAAAGCGCGCGCCGGAACGGCACGCTCGTCCAGATGGGCGAATGAGCTGACAGATCGCACGCGCGATCGAACCTGTGAGGAGCCCGCACGCCATGCACCTGAGAGTTATCGGCCTTGTTCTTGTCGGCCTGCTCGGAGGCATCGCGGCTGCCTTTCTCCTGATGCCCGAAACGCTGCAGCGTTTCCTGCCCGAGAAGCAGACCATCACCATCGGCAAGGCGACCGTCGGCGGGCCGTTCACGTTGACCGATCACACCGGCAAGCGCGTCACCGACAAGGACTTCCGTGGCAAGTACATGCTGGTGTTTTTCGGCTTCACGTTTTGCCCCGACGTCTGCCCGACCGGATTGCAGGTGATGACGCAGGCGATGGAACAGCTCGGCCCCAAGGCTGAACGCATACAGCCGATCTTCATTTCCGTCGATCCGGAACGCGACACGCCGGAACAACTGAAAATGTACGTTTCGAGTTTCCACCCGAGCCTGATCGGCCTCACCGGTACGGCTGAAGAGGTCGAGGCCGCCGCGCGCGCCTATCGCGTCTACTATCGCAAGGTGAAGGACGAGAAGTCGTCCGCTGACTACACAGTCGATCACACCTCCATCATCTATCTGATGGACCCGAAAGGGGAATTCGTGACCCACTTCACGCACGCAACGCCCGCCTCGGCGATGGCCGAACGGCTCGCAAAAGCGTTGTAACTGCCCCTCGGCTTTGGAAAGTACGCGAATCGGTGCACACTTGTGGCTGGTCAGAGCCGCACAATGCGACCTCATGACCACTGACGAGTCCGCCGCAAGAGTGGACCTCAGCAAGACGTCGGGCGCGAGGGACGAAGACAGGACGGGGGTTTTCGGCATGCTCTACCATTGGTATGAGCTCAGCCACGCAGCTGTCAGCCCTGCCCGGGCCGCAGCCGACGCCGGGCGGGTGTTTTTCAATCATCCCATGAACCCGCTGACGCATACCGGTTTTGGCCGGCATGCCGCTGCGGCATGCGAGGTGTTCGAGCGCACGACGCGCCGCTATGACAAGCCGACCTTCGGTATTTCCAGCACCACCATCGACGGCGCTGACGTTGCCGTCAGCGAGGACGTGGTTTGGCAGCGCCCTTTTTGCCGCCTGATCCATTTCACGCGCGATCTTCCCGCCGAACAGCGCGCCAAGGATCCGCGCATTCTGCTGGTCGCGCCGATGTCCGGTCATTTCGCGACGCTACTGCGCGGCACTGTCGAGACGCTGCTGCCGACGCATGAGGTCTACATCACGGACTGGCGCGATGCGCGCGATGTACCGTTGTCATCCGGGCGGTTCGATCTCGACGATTACGTCGACTACATGCAGGATATGTTCCGCCACTTAGGCGGCGATGTGCACGTGTTCGCAGTGTGCCAGCCGTCGGTCCCGGTGCTCGCCGCCGTCGCGCTGATGGAGCAGGACAACGATCCCAGCGTGCCGTTGAGCATGATCCTCGCCGGCGGCCCGATCGACACGCGCATCAGCCCGACCGCCGTCAACAGGCTGGCCGAGGAGAAGGGCCTCGACTGGTTCCGCAACAACGTCATCACCAACGTGCCCTGGCCGCGCGTTGGCTTCGGACGCAACGTGTATCCGGGCTTTTTGCAGCTCACCGGGTTCATGACCATGAACCTCGACCGACACGTGAAGGCGCACAAGGATCTCTTTTATCACCTCGTGCGCGGCGACGGGGACTCCGCCGAGAAGCATCGCGAGTTCTACGACGAATATCTCGCGGTGATGGACCTGACCGCAGAGTTCTATCTGCAGACCGTCGACAGCGTGTTCATCAAGCATACGCTGGCGAAGGGTGAGTTCAGGCATCGCGGACGCCGCGTCGATCCGAGCGCGATCCGCCGCGTGGCGCTGATGACGATCGAAGGCGAGAAGGACGACATCACCGGTCTCGGCCAATGCGCGGCCGCCCACGACCTGTGCTCATCGATCCCAAATGACTACCGCGTGCACTACGAATGTCCCGGCGTCGGACACTACGGAATTTTCAACGGCTCGCGCTTCCGCAGCGAAATTGCTCCGAGAATCGCGCATTTTACACGCAAGCACGATCCGCGCGCGATCGAACTTGGCGAATTGATCCAGATGGATTTCCGCGCCGCGTCCGCGCGCGCCAACGGCCAGCATGAGTTGGCCGCGGTCGCATTCTGCTTTGCGCCGGCCAACGACAGCGAGCCCGATCGCATGGCGAAAAAGCTGAAGGCGGAAGGTCTCGGAAGCACCGGCCCGAGATACGACGGCAAGGATCCGACGGACAATCCACTCACCGCGCCTTATCGCCTCATGGCGCTCGCAAGCAGCATTTTTTTCGACAGTCTTTTTCGTCTGCCGCTATCGTCCGGCCCGGGCGTACATCACCAACGTTCCTCGAAATCGTAGCGTCGCTTTGTGAAGCGTGACCGCCACAGTGCAGTCTCCCGCAGAGCGGCGGGCGCATTTCTCGTTGGCGGTGTGCACACGATGCTTGTTACAGCAGTTCATTGTGGGCTGCACCGAGGATAGCTTATGAGCAAGGCGCGCTCAGCACGCACAAAGACCGCGCGGGAGATCCGCATGAAGGGCATTCCCGCCCCCGTCGAAGTGCGACATCACCCGGCAGCACAGCGCATGACATTGCGCGTCAGCCGCACGCGCCGCGCCGTGTTCGTCACGCTGCCGATGCAGTGCGATCTTGAACAGGCTGGCCAGTTTCTCTCGCGCCATATCGACTGGGTGAATGCGCGGCTCGGCAGCCTGCCGGAACCCATTCCCTTCACGGATGGCGCGACAATCCCGCTGCGTGGCATCCCGCATACCATCTCGTTTCTCGGCCATACGCAGCGCGGCCGCCGCGTCGTATCGATCGAGGAAACACCGCGTGGCCGCACGCTCGTCGTGTCGGGCGATCCCGAACATGCCCCGCGCCGGCTGGCGGATTGGCTGGTGGCGCAGGCGCGCAAGGATCTCGATGATCGCGTGCTGTTCCACGCCCATCAGCTCGGCTTGAAGCCGCGCGGCATCACCATCCGCGATCAGGTCAGCCGCTGGGGCTCCTGTTCGACGACGGGCATGCTGTCATTCTCGTGGCGGCTGATCCTGGCGCCGCCGCTCATTCTGGATTACGTGGCCGCGCACGAAGTGGCGCATCTGGCCGAGATGAACCACGGGCCGCGCTTCTGGGCGCTGGTTAAATGCGCCATGCCGCAGATGGAAGAAGCCAAACGCTGGCTGCAGATCTACGGCATGGATCTGCACCGGTTCGGCCCCAGTGAATAAGGGCAGGCTAATCGCGCTCAGTAGCGTTCGGTGAACGGCGCGATGAAGATGGCGGCCAGCAGAGCAAACAGAATGCGCGTCGCGATCACGAAGCCCATGAAGACGAGCTGACGCTCTTCAATCAAGAACCAGATGAAGTTGTTGTACTTGGGTTCGATACCGAGGCTGACGAGCCAGGCTTTCACGCCATTGGCCGCGTGAAACATGTTCTGCATGGTCTCGGGCCAGACGTACCAGACGACGCCCATCGCCAGCGCGCCGAAAATCAGCGACACGAAGATGTTCGTCGTCGCCAAGAATACTCTGAGCATGATCACCCCCAACTCCATCACCTGATGGACAACCGCGCAGTGCACGCGCCGTCCTGCACTCCCTCCGCGCCGCGCACGACGTCCCGTCTCTCGCTGCGGCTTGGCCTGGCGCATGGCTGGGCCATCTCTGCGCAAGCTTAGCACGGATCTCGCCTAAGCCTGGAACAGGCTTTGATAGATTACAAGCAAGACGACACGGCGCTGAAGCACCGTGGTAGCTGTAGCCTTATGTGCTCTGGCCACTGACTGGTGGCGCCATGTCGTGCGGACCACCGCGATCGATCATGGCCTGCACCTGCTGCCAGCCCGCGGGCTCGCTGAGATCGGCAACATGCATGGCCTTTTCGAGCCGCAGGAGCCAGTCGAGCAGCGGCTGCTCGCCCGGACCAAGCGAACCGTCCGGCGCGGCGGCCGACCGCAATTGCGCGATCAGGTCGCTCAGCACACTCGACTGCGGGCACAGGATCAGCGAGCGGATATTGCTCTTGATCTCGGTTTCGATCTCGCCCACCGCGTCATGCGCATAGTGCTCGCGTAGATCGTTGGCCGCGCGTTCCACCTCGCTCAGCAGGCTGGCTTGGGCGAGCTTCAGGTACTCGTTGAGGTGACGATTGCGCATCGACTGGCGGAACAGCGCCTGTCCTGCTGCCGCCGCGGCGGTGGCCACAGGCTCGCTGGTGACACGCTGATAGGTCTCGACGTCCATGTCGATCGCCTGCAGCAGATCGTCCAGGACGACATCGCGCAGCGTCGGCTCCGGCACGTGCGTGCGATCGTTTCCGGCGTATTGCGTGCCATCGGCGATCTGCGCATAGCCGCGTGACTGGTGACCGATGTGAGCGTCTTGCGCTGACAACGCACCACCTTGAACCTGTCCACCGATGCGCGATTGCGGCGTTGCTGACGACAGCATGCGGCCTCGAATACGCGCCAGCACGCGATAGAAGTCGCCATGCACGAAGTAGTGCTGGCCATCCGGCGAGGCGCGCTGAACCCTCTGGAATGTTGCGCCGGCGTTGAGTGCGCTACGCACCGTGCGCAGATCGCCGGCCGGCACTTCATCCATCTTCACCTCGGCCATGAAGCCCGCTTCCTCGCGAATCGGCTGCAGGTAGCTCAGCACGATGTCTGCGTTGACGCCGATTTCCGGCAGCAGCGCCACTGTGATGGTGCGCTCCATATCGGCGATCGTGGCATGTTGCTTGTTGGCGTCGAACTCCCGCTTCGCAACAACGGACAGATACTCGAACAGCTCCGAGCGCACCTCATAGCGGGGAAGGCCGGGAACCGGCTGGCGCACGGCGCCGATGGTGGCGCCGCCATTCATGACACGGCCGAGATCGGCCGCGTGCGGGTCGTCCTCATGAATGATGACCTCAGCCGTGAAGCCATACGTCGGCGTGATCGGCCGCATGGCGCCCAGCACGAAACGCGCAGTCTCCAGCCGATGCGGCATCAGCGCGGTATCGATGATCGCCTCGAGCTGCTGCGCAGTACGGCCCTTGCTAGTCGGCACATCGGATAGCGGCGAGCGCACGGCGTTGGCACCAAACAGACCGGCCAGGAAGATCAGGGAATCGAGACCGACCGCGATCGCCAGGGACAGATAGGCGAGGCGATTGCCATCCTGGAAGGCGTTCCAATTGACTACGAAGCGATGCGCCTTGTCATCGCGATTGAGTTCCAGGAAGTTGATCTTGGTGCGCAGCTCATCGGTATCGCGGCTCGGCAGACCGCTGTCCGAAAGGCACTTGCGGGCGAAACCGAACAGCGCATCCGCCGTCTGGAAGTGGCTGAGGCGGTCACCACCGGCGCACTCCGCCTCGAATGTCTTCAAGCCAGCGTTCAGCCCGAACACGACCGCCGCAGCCTCATTCGCCTGCTTGGGGTCGCAATCGATGCTGCGCGCCTGTGTCTCCGTTGCCGGCGTGCTGGCCATGGCGCTGACGAGCTGGGTGCAGATTTGCTGCACGCCGGTCAGGCGTTCGACTGTCGGCTCCTGCCGGAACTCGGCGCGGGTGCGCTCGAAAGACGGCACCATGCGGCTAGGATCCACGCGCGGACCGTCATCGCCGGTAGCGACATCGCTGGCCAGCCGGATGCGCTGCTGGGCTGTGTCGGCTTCGCCTTTCAGCTTCGCCAGATCGCCATCAATGGTGGTCAGCTCGCGTTCGACCTGCGCGATGCGGCTCTCGACGGACTGCAGTCGACGCTGCGCGTCCTTGGTGCGTTCCTCACCGATCTTGTATTCGTCGCGCAGCTTGGCCAGTTCCGCCATCCGCTCGCGATAGACAGGGCCGCGACCCTGTTTGCCGGTGCCCTCGACGCCGCGATCCTCCGCCAGCGCTTCCACGCGCTTGGCATCGACCTCCTTCTCCTTGGCGTCCAGCTCACCTTTGTGCCGCGCGAACTCGGCCACCAGCGCAGGCCGCTCCGTCTTGATGCGGGCCAGCTCTTCCGTCAGCGACGTCTTCTTGCTCTGCAGCGCCACCTGGCTGCTTTGCGCAGTGGTCATACGCTCCTGCTGCACGGCGATACCGCGCCGCCGGTCTTCCATCTGCTGCAGGAAATAGCGCTCGATCTCGCCGGAGGCATCGGAGGCATGCCGCGCCAGCGAACTGAGCTGGCTGTCATAGGCTTTCCAGCCATCGCTCAGGAAAAGCTGCTCCGCCTCGCTCAAGCGGCGCGTCGTGATGGTCGCTCCGATATCGGCCATGATGCCGGAGACTTGGTTCTGAGCCCGCAATTCGGCAGCGCGCTTACGTTCATCAAACGGGAAGATCGCCGAAAAGAACGAGTCGAACGAGAAGAATACCGACGTGCCCAAACAGGCCAGGAACATCACCCACAGCACGGCATTGCGCGCAATGATCCGCACGCCCTGGACGTAGGGCACGGCAATATCGCCGCCACGGCTGAAGCTGAACGCCACCACGCCGAGCACCAGCAGCAGGATCGAAAAGTACGTCGCGACCGACGAAAAGCGGGTCCAGTCGAACGCCAGATCCGACGTCCGGGTCCAACTCACAGCACCAAATTGATGCAGCAGCCAATAGAATATGACACCGACGATGGCCAGGCCGAGCACCATGCCAATGGCGCTGTCGGCAGCCTTCCAGCGCATCTTGCTGCCGTCGGACCGCTGGTTCATGCCGGTGGCGAAGCTTTCACCAATCAGCCAGGCGACAATCAGCAATACCGCCTGAACGCCAAACGTAATCATGAGCGACAGGAATGCATCGCCGGTGAAATTCACCATGCCGTCCCAGGTGCGCCAGCCGGATGCCAGAGACAGCAGAATGGCGGCCGCACCCAGCAGGGCGAGCTGCCAGTTGTTGAACGCAGTCTCTTCGATGGTTTTCCAGAGCCGAGCGAGAAACCCGTTGCTCCTCAGCGCATAGAGGACGACTGCGAAAATCGCGATGGCGATGATCGCATTCCGGTAGGAGTCGACATTCAAGGCGCTCGCGAACGCCGCGACACTATCTGCGCCGGCCTTTAAATCCATGCCCGAACTCCCCGCAAAGTCCGACAATCCAAACCGCACCGAAAGCCGGCAATCCCTGCCAGCCTCGATACGCACATCACACACCACCACCCACTAGGTTAGCCCGAACGAGCGGGCGCTTTAACGGCCGAAACTGGGCAACTGTAGGGAGACGCGCTGGAATGCCACCGCATTACAGTAATGATTTCGGCACGACAGTCGCCAATTGCAATTGGCGCAACACCGACATCCTAATTTTGGCGCTGTTCGACTTCGCACCGATCAAGGAAGACATGAATTTTAACTTTTCGGCTCAGCCTTTTGCTGATGGCCATATGCCAATTCAGACGGATGGGCGCGCCGTCACCGTCCGCACGTCCAGCGAACGCATGAATTGCGGCCTTCCATAGCGTATGCAATCCGCGCACTATGGCGCTTTCCATCATCCGAAAGTCCTAACAACGAGATTCGAACCATGCATCTCCATTTCACGACCGAGGAACTCGCGGCCCGCCGCGCCGCTGCCTGCAAGGACATGCGCGCCCGTGGACTGGACGCCCTGCTGATGTTCCGGCAGGAGAGCATGTATTACCTGACCGGCTACGACACGTTCGGATACGTCTACTTCCAATGCCTCGTGCTGACCGCCGACGGCCGGATGGTACTGCTGACCCGCGCGCCAGATCTGCGGCAAGCGAAATTCACCTCAGTCGTGCATGACGTACGCGTGTGGATGGATCGCGTCGGCGCGACACCGGCTGAGGATCTCAAGGCGATCCTCGCCGAGTACGGCCTGTCCGGCGGCAAGCTCGGCGTCGAGTACGACGCCTATGGTCTCACCGCTGCCAGCGGCAAGATGCTGGACGCCGCGCTCGCGGGCTTCGCGACGCTGACCGATGCTTCCGACCTCGTCAGCAAGCTGCGCCTGATCAAGAGCCCGGCCGAGCTGACCTATGTCCGCCGCGCCGCCGAACTCGCCGATGCCGCCTGGGACGAAGCGGTCAAGTTGGCCGCGCCCGGCGTTGACGAAGCCGAGATCCTGGCCGCGATGCACGGCGCCATCTTCCGTGGCGGTGGCGATGATCCGGCCAATGAGTTCATCATCGGCTCAGGCCCGGGTGCCCTGATGTGCCGCTATTTCACCGGCCGCCGCAAGCTGGACGCGGACGACAACCTCACGCTCGAGTTCGCCGGCACCTATCGGCACTATCATTCGGCGCTGTTCCGCACGATCCGCATTGGCAATGCGCCGCAGCACCAGCGCGATCTGTATAAGGCCTCCACCGACGCGCTGATGGCCTGCGAAGAAGCGCTCCGCCCCGGCCGCACGGTCGGCGACGTATTTGAGGCGCATGCAAAAACGCTCGATAAGGCCGGCCTCAAAGCCTACCGCATGAACGCTTGCGGCTACAGCCTCGGCACCACCTATGCGCCGAATTGGATGGATTGGCCAATGATCTACACCGGGAATCCGGTCGTGCTGGCGCCAGGCATGGTCTTCTTCCTGCACATGATCATCTTCGACAACGACACCGGCATGCCGGCCTGTCTCGGCCGCACGGCGATCGTCACCGAGAGCGGCTGCGATCCGATGTCGAAGGCATCGCTGGAGCTGACCGTGAAGTAACGGCGGCCGACTACGGCCGCCACTTCAGGAAATTGCCGATGAGCTTCAGGCCGAGCGCCTGGCTCTTCTCGGGATGGAACTGGGTGCCGACCATGTTGTCCCGCGCCACCATCGCCGTGACCGGCCCGCCGTAGTCGGTCTCGGCAACCAGCACGCTGCGATCCGCCGGCGCCAGATGGAAGGAGTGAACGAAATAGGCGTGTAGTCCGTTCGGCCCGGTCGGAATGCCCGCCAGCAGCGCGTGATCGTTGATCACGGTCAGCGCGTTCCAGCCCATGTGCGGGATCTTGAG
>JAEZBZ010000122.1 GCA_023412745.1 Pseudomonadota bacterium
GAAGCCCGCCGGCGGCATGGAGGACATGAAGGGCGACATGGGCGGCGCGGCCTGCGTCACCGGCCTGATGCTGGCGCTTGCCGAACGGCGTGCCAACGCCAACGTCGTGGGCCTGATCGGCCTGACGGAGAACATGCCGGCGGGCACCGCCCAGCGCCCGGGCGACATTGTGACGTCGATGTCCGGGCAGACCATCGAAGTGCTGAACACCGACGCCGAGGGCCGCCTAGTGTTGGCCGATGTGCTCTGGTACGCGCAGGACCGCTTCAAGCCGCGCCTGATTGTCGATCTCGCGACGCTGACCGGCGCCATCATGGTGGCGCTTGGCAAGGAATATGCTGGCCTGTTCTCCAACGACGACAAGCTTGCCACCGATCTCAGCGAGGCTGGCGAAGCGACCGGTGAGTTGGTTTGGCGCATGCCGCTGTCGCCGGCCTACGACAAGCTGATCAACTCGCGTAATGCTGACATGAAGAACATCGGCGGACGCTTCGGCGGCGCGATCACCGCAGCTCAGTTCCTGCAGCGCTTCATTCGCGAGACGCCGTGGGCGCATCTCGACGTGGCGGGCGTGGCCATGGATTCCGGCAAGACCGACATCAGCCAGAGCTGGGCATCCGGCTGGGGCGTGCGGTTGCTCGACCGGATGATCGCCGACAAGTATGAGAAGAACGACAAGGGCTGAGATCGAGAGCCGCGATCTGTCGACGTCAGCGTTTCTGAGTTCGCTGGTGTCGACTCGTAGAGTTATGAGATGTAGGGATTATTCGATCGGCATTTTCCATAATATGTATTATGCGAATGAAGTTTGCCATGGATCGCGCGTAGGTAGCCGGTGATCCAAGGCTGGCCAGAGCCGCTGGCTGATATTGAGCTACGTCCGGCTGGCCCCGCGCTGTGGCGGGTTCAGTGTGACGCCGCCGCCGCCACCAACGCCGAGCTGTGATACGTGGCAGCTCGGCTGCCGCCACTGCTAAACCGCCTGAGATTCGCCAGGCTCTGGCTGCCTGGCCTCCCTCTTTGGACAGGTCGTCCACGTGTCGTCCTCAGCGCTTCGCAACTGATCGTCGATTGCGGACCTTGTCGCGTTCCATGTTGCTGGGCCGTGCATCCGCCCTCGCCCAATCGCTTGCTCAGGCGTCGGCCGGCTACGCTTTTAGTCATGGCAGGCGGGCTGAACTGCGTCTGCGCAAATCAAATGGCGATAGTTACGCCAGCAGGAACCCGCACCTTGGCGCGACGTTGTGGCGGCAACGTTAACTAACGCCAAAGGAGCTTGCCGTGAAGAGTTCGCTCTATGTCTTAGCGCTTTGCATGAGCGCCAGTCTCGCCCTGCCCTCATATGCCCAACAGAGCGGTCAGACAGGTCCCGCGCGACAGCAGCAGCCCGATTCTGGCACACAAATGAACCAGCAGCAGCAGCGGATGAGCAGCATGAACGAGCAGCGCATTCGCCAATTCTTCAGCGATGCCCAGCGCTCACTTCAGCAGGCAACCCGTAGTCAGGATCCGTTGGCATTGCGTCAGTACCTAAGTCAGTTCATGTCCGACGACGCGCAGATCACAACGATCTCGGAGCTCTATGTGGGAGACCGCCACGTCGCCACCAGCATTGCGCATTCCAATGAAGAAGGTGTCGTCGACGCATTGGGTCATGCCAGCAGTGTCCTGCAGGGACGGCGGTTGGTCAGTGATTACAACGTCGATATTCGCGTTCGCGACATTCAGATGCTGCCGGGTCAGCAAGCGGCGCGCGTTACAGCTGTCGTGCAGGAATCTGGAGACTTCGCTGGGCCTGTAGCGCAGCGCCTGGCCGAGCGCGCCCGCGAACGCTTTGGTCAGATGTCCCAAAACCCGCAGCAGCAATATGGATATCGCGGCCAGCATGATCAGATGGGCCGGATGATGGATGATTCATCCGACGAGGATAGCAGCATGATGCCCGGTCGCGGTATGGGCCAAGGTATGGGCATGGGCCAAGGTATGAGGCAGGGACGCGGTGGCGGCACAGACGGCGGCGGCATCCACTTCCAGACGCGTTCGACCTGCCAGATCGATGTCGGCATCGAGCAAGGACAGATGCGCGTCGGCAATACGGTTTGCCGCGGCATCACGCGCCTCAGCTAAGTCCCGCCTTAGCAATTGAAGATGCAGTCCCGGCCCTCACTGGGCCGGGATTTGCTTTTTTGCTTGCGGCATGCGGCTGCAAGTTCGCCGTCGGGCGGCGTGATGTGATAACGGGGGACACTCACACCACGACAATCGGCCATCGAGAGTGAGCCCATGCCCGATACGCCAACGCCATCGCGCGACATCGCTGCGTTGCTCGAGATCATGCGCCGGCTGCGCACGCCGGTCACCGGCTGCCCCTGGGATCTGGAACAGACGTTTGCGTCGATTGTGCCCTACACGCTGGAAGAGGCCTACGAGGTCGCCGATGCCATCAGCCGTGGTGACATGAACGATCTCAAGGAAGAACTCGGGGATCTGCTGTTGCAGGCGGTCTATCACGCGCAGATGGCCCAGGAACAAGGTTCGTTCGATTTCGGCGATGTCGTCGAGGGCGTCACCACTAAAATGATCCGCCGGCATCCTCACGTGTTCGGCGACGAGGCGGCCCGTGCTGCGGGTGTCGCCACGGGTTTCTGGGAACGCATCAAGGACGCGGAGAAAGCCGAACGGGATGCCGGCAATGCCGCGCCGAAGGGCGTGCTCGACGAAGTGCCGCTGGCCCTGCCGGCTCTTACCCGTGCCATCAAGCTGCAGAACAAGGCCGCTCGTGTCGGCTTCGATTGGCCTAGCCTGAAGCCGGTACTGGCCAAGATGCAGGAAGAACTGGCTGAACTCAGCGAGGCGATGGCCGAGCAGTCGCCGTCCGGCCATGCAGACGCCAAGATCGAGGAGGAGTTCGGCGACCTGTTGTTCGTGGTGGTCAACGTCGCGCGCCATCTCAAGGTTGATCCGGAAACCGCGCTGCGCAACGCGAATGAGAAGTTCGTGCGACGCTTCCGTCACATCGAGCGCGTGTTGCGTGACAGCGGATCCTCGCCGGCGCAATCGACGCTGGCCGAGATGGACGAGCTTTGGAACGAGGCCAAGCGGCTGGAACGCAAGCCGTCGGAGTGATCGGTCGATGATGCCGAAAGCTCATCCAAACGGCCGATGACCTGCGACCGCAAGTCTGTCATGCCGACCTCACTGATGGGCGGTGAAGGCGCGTTTCCACGCAGTAACGCGCTAATTCAGAGGTGACACCGCCAGCCCCGCGCGGCGCAGGCGGCCTTCGAGGCGGCCCTTCTTGTCGGCCGCGATACGCACCTTGCACAGCATCTCGCCGTCGTGGCTGAGCTCGCGCGATAGCACCTCGGCGTTCTCATGCAGCCACGCCAGTAGCGCGCCAGCGCTGGCCGGCACGCGAATGCTCATGATCACATCGCTTTGTCCGAGGCGTGTGTCGATGCTGGCGCACAGCTCATCAAGACCTTCGCCGGTTACCGCGGAGACCAGTAGCGGCTTGGGTTGCATGCGCGCCGCTGTAAACTGCGCGTGCTCGCGCTCGCTGGCGTCGAGGCGGTCGCATTTGTTCCAGACTTCCAGAATGCGGCTGTCCGGCTGCTCGCTGTCGATGCCCAGGCCGGCGAGCACGTTGTGGACGTCGGCGCGCTGGGCGTCGGTCTCACCGTGGCTGATGTCGCGCACGTGCAGAATCAGGTCGGCCTCGATCACCTCTTCCAGCGTGGCGCGGAAGGCGGCGACG
>JAEZBZ010000224.1 GCA_023412745.1 Pseudomonadota bacterium
ATGATTACGAGGGCATCAGCGGATATGAGCAGTTCCGCGGGGACCTTGCGTTGATGTACTTCCCCACGCTCAAAGCAGGCAGCGGCGATCTGTTGCACCTCGTTCTCAAGCCCATGCAGATACGTAGGTTTCGCCTCGCCCGCGCAAGTGACGCAGACGTCGCTTGGCTTCGTCAGATGCTGGCACGAGAGGTGGGACCGTTCGGCCTTGGTGTGGAGCGCATCGGACACGATACGCTGGCCCTGAGAAGGTAGCGCAGGCCCACCCTCCTGCAGCGACTCGCCTGGCTCAGTATTGGTGCTTGCCTACACTCACACGCTTGGCCTGAAGACCCTCGGCGCCCGTCTCCTCGATGAACTGGACCTGCGCACCGGACTCGAGCTGGTCGAACGCGGGGTGAACCACGTTCTCCCGGCTGAAATAGAGCTCGCGCCCGTCTGCGGTGCGGATGAAGCCGTGCCCCTCTTCGGGGAACATGCGAACCACCTCCCCGTGCTGCACGGCCTCGTGCACCTTCACGTCGCCGCGCTGCAGGCGTACCGTCTCCTCCAACTGACGCTTGGCCGCGTCGAACGCGTCCCGCAGCGCGACATAGACGTCCTCGTGATGGTCGCGGTTGGCGACGATCTCCTTCCCAGGCACCCGCAGGTCGATGCTCACCCGAAACGGACGCCCCTGATGCCGATGCTGCGCGGTCTGTTCGACCGTTACCCTGCAGCTCGTGATCCGATCATGGAACTCCTCGAGCTTTGCTGCGCTATCGCGGATGTGCGCCTCCAGCGCCTCCGAGCGAGGCATGTCCCGAATCGTGATCTGTACAGGCACTTGCATTGCGACCTCCACTCACCGGATCGAATTGACTACGTTACGGTGCGCCGAGTTCGACGGGTTGATCCGTGTCAACAGGCGTACGCATCGCGCGAAGGTACACGGAGAACGGCGGCTCGGCAGCGATTCGTGCGCGCACCAGGTTTACGTCCGCACCTTCCCTGTTTCCCCGGTTCCCGGTGTCACCGGTTCCCACTTTCACCGGGCGAGCCGCGTCAATGCGCGCACGAGCAAAGGTCCAATCGACACGACTTCGACGCGGGCATCCACCACCGCGCGGATGCTGTCCGTTGTCAGCAGCCGCCGCACCCCGCCAGCTAGCATGCGGTCCAGGGCACCAGGCGCCATCACGGCATGGATGAAGAGCCCGTGGACCTCGCGCGCTCCGGCAGTGAGCAGGGCTTGCGCAGCGCCTGCGATGGTGCCGCCGGTGCTCGCCATGTCATCCACGACCAGACACGCACGGCCGGCCACGCCACCCAACACTTGAAGGGCGACCGCGACATCCGGCCGGGGACGGCTCTTGGCGACCACCGCGAGCGGCGCGGCCAGCTGCATTGCATAACGCTGCGCGCGCTTCAACGCCCCCGCATCGGGGGCGACGATTGCGAGGTCGGCAAGGTTCCAGTCGCGGATGACGGGCAGCATCACCTCGTCCGTTTCCAGCTGCACGAGCGGAACGTCGAACGCGCTCTCCAGCGCCGGAGAATGCAGCTCCAGGACCACGATCCGGTCGACGCCGGCCTTCGCCAGCAGACCTGCTGCCAGCCGCGCCGACCGTGGCTCGCCGCTTACCTTGCGCACGTCTTGCCGGGAGTAGCCGAAGTATGGGGTCACAGCAGTGATACGACTGGCCCCC
Source organism: Pseudomonadota bacterium (assembly GCA_023412745.1). Classification (GTDB taxonomy): domain Bacteria; phylum Pseudomonadota; class Alphaproteobacteria; order Rhizobiales; family Hyphomicrobiaceae; genus ZC4RG25. The sequence goes on from JAEZBZ010000224.1 coordinate 1,688, forward strand.
GCCGCTCGCGCCGCATCGGCCAGCAGGGCGAGGGACATCAGGTGATCATTGGTCGGTGCCGAGGTCGACTGAACGATGTACAGGTCAAGCCCGCTCACCTCCGCCTCGATGCGGACACGGGTCTCGCCGTCGGCGAACGCCGTCACCGTCGCAGGGACGAGACGCACCCCCCACAGTCGCGCGACATCCTGCGCCAGTTCCGGATTCGCATCACCGGCGACAATTATGGTGTCTGCCGGTGCTTGTTCGGCCCCGAGGGTGGATACCGGCCCTTGCGCAGCAGCCATGGTTTCTCTTTTCGGACGGGCTGGTCAGGGCTGGGCTTCGCCCTCGCGCACCCAGACACCCCGCCCCTCGCAGCGCAGCACCTCGCTCCCGCTCAGCACATACTCGCCGATGGGGTAGGCCACATCGTTGAAGTAGCAGACACCTGCTTCCAGTTCGAGATCGAGCGAGATCTCGTCGTCCTGATCGAAAATCGGCGAGCTCCTGCGCTCCGGATCCGGGGCACCGACCTGCGGCAGACGCGTCGTCATGCAATCCTCCCAAGTGTCAGTACATAGGCCAACCGCAATCGACACCCTAAGCCCCAACCCCTTCAAAGCGCATTGACTGACGTCAACTCAATGCAGGGCAACGGTCGGCCGCATCCGGGGCGCCCTCAGCGCCCTGCCCGGTGCAGAACGAGCGCGGAACCCAGCGTCACCCCCCATTCGGATCCGGCGGAAGCACGTCCGCGAACATCTCCATGGTCTTCCACTTCGGTACCGGCGGCGTATACCCGGCTCGCGGCACGTAGGGTGAGGGCGCGGCGGGCGTACTGCTGTGGATGTAGCGCGAGCAGTTCGGAAAAATGCGCTCGGCACGAACACGCACGACCAGTTGGGCACCGGTGAAGACGCCGAGTAGCGAGTCATCGTCGGCGACGCGGGCAACACCGTTCACGCGCAGTCTTCTCGGACTCTCGAAGTCGATGAAGAGCAGCCCCACCCCCTGGTTGACCAGGAGATTGCCCAGACTGCGGAACATTCCGTTTCCGTCGTAGCTCGGAAACGCCAGCTCATCATCGGCAGTGATTCGTACGAATCCCGGATCGCCGCCCTTGTAAGAGCAGTCCGGCCGACCCTGTGCGTCGGCACTGGCAAGGAAGAACATCGAGCGGCCTTCGACGAAGGCCCGGTCTTCGGCGGTCAACCTGCTCCGACCGAGGCGCTCGTCAAGCCGATCAGCCAGCAGCCGGGTCCCGAAGCGATCCTGCAGCTGACGCATTCCGACGTGATAGGTGTTGCTCATTGGCACACTCCCATGGTGGATACGCGAAGGTCCGCCTCATTTCGCCGTGCAGGATAGTCGTTTCGAACGTTTCCCGTATAACCTTGCCAACTCGCCGGGATTCTGAACTCGATTGAATCCGGCAAGGGTTGTTGCCTGCGTGAGGCTGGGCGATCGTAGCGCTAATGAGTCGCGCTTGGACGCCATCACGCGCGGCATTGGCGAACTGAACCGGCTGACGTAGCTATCGGGGACTGGCCTGCCTGGCTTCAGAACCGCAGATCACGTCTTTTTCCTCGGTCCCGGAACGATGCAACGCGTGGCGGCCTGGGATAAGAGCGAGAAGACGGGAGCCTTCTGCAGTGGTGCACGAATTCAGAATTGCGCCGGCCCGAGAAGAGTTGAAACGTCTTGCCTGTCCCGGCACCCTTCTCGCAACGCCACAACAGTTGCTGGAATCGCACTGCACGACGTTTCGAGCGCTACAGCCTTAGAGGATATGTCGCATCGTTGACATACAAGCGGGCTAATTACCCGACGTTTCGACCTTCGCGTCGAGAAAGTAGCCGACGCCTCGATCGGTCTTGATCAGATTTGGACGACTGGGGTCCACCTCCAGCTTCCGCCGTAGCCGCAGGATCTGAACGTCGATGCTTCGGTCAAACACATCGTCGTTGTGTCCCCGACTCAAGTCCAGCAGCTGGTCACGGCTCAAAGTCCTTCTAGGTGCTTTGAGGAGTGCGTGCAAAAGCCGCAGTTCGGCTTGAGTCAGTTGTACTCGCTCTCCGGAGGGCGAGCTCAGCCGGCCGCTGTGAACGTCCAACTCCCAGCCAGCAAAGCGCAGGGCTGGAAGTATCTCGCCCCCTGTATCAAGAGGCTTGGCCTGTGCGCGCCGCAGCACTGCCCGTATCCGTGCGAGCAACTCGCGTGGGCTGAAGGGCTTGGTCACGTAGTCGTCCGCCCCCAGTTCCAGCCCCAAGATCCGGTCCACCTCGTCGCTTCGCGTGGTTAGCAGTATGATCGGAACGGCAGATCTACTACGAACCCGGCGCATCAGAGTCAGGCCGTCGTCGCCGGGCAGGCGCACATCGAGCACGATGACATCCACGCGTTCGCCTTCGAGGACTTGTTCCATCCCTCGCCCGTCAAGCGCGTGTGAGACACGCAGATCGAACCCGGCCAGGTACTCCGCAACCAGCTTGCCGATATGCGGATCGTCATCGACGATGAGTACGTGACAATTCATCTTTGCTCGGAACCTACTATGCGCTCACGCAGAGGGCGCCTCGGTAGTATAGCGAGGTAGCGAAGATGACATTAGCAGGCTCGTGGCGTGCCTCGACCAATTCTGAACGTTTGCGCATGCACTCGTGAAAAAAGTCTCTCTCCTTTCCAGGCTGCGACGCCTCAATCTGCCTGACGCAGTATGGGGGGCTGGTGCACTTTTAATCGTAGGCATGAGCGTGTTCCAGGTGTACGACGTGCTACGGCGCCTGGAGATCGTGCTGGAACTCGGCGAGCGCGAGGTGCGAACCACAGTCAGCTTGCTTGCGGAACAAGCCGCCGGCGCACTTCAGGCAGTCGACCTTAGCCTCCAGGAGACGCGCGTGGCGCGCGACTTGGTGAGCGAAACCGTGCACTCAAAGCTGGCACCCCCCTTTCCTGGGCGTTTCCACAGTCTACCCCAGGTCCAGAACTGGACGGTGGTGCTC
>JAEZBZ010000273.1 GCA_023412745.1 Pseudomonadota bacterium
ACATGAGACTTTTGATGTGCATGCTCGTAGCAGCGGCTGCGCTCGCGTTTCCTGAACGCGCCGCAACTGCGCAGGACAAGGCCAGCTTGCGCCTGAACTGGGTGCTGATTGGCCAGCATCCGCCGTATTATCTCGGCGTGAAGCGTGGCTATTACAAAGACGAAGGCATCGATCTCACGATCAACGAAGGCCGCGGTTCGGGTGCCGCCGTGCAGCTTGTAGCCAATGGCGATGACACGTTCGGTCTTGCGGATGCGGGTGCCGTGATTGCCGGCAGGTCCAAGGGTGCGCCGGTGACGGTGATCCTGTCGATCTTCCGCACCTCCAACCTGAGCGTGACCTGCCGCCAGGATCACGGGGTCAAGAAACTGACTGACCTGTACGGAAAGCGGATCGCAGCTACCGCGGGCGACGCCCTGCATCAGATGTGGCCGGGATTGGTGGGCGCCAACAAGCTCGATACGAGCAAGATTTCACTGGTGTTCATGGATCCGGCGACCAAGCCGCTGTCTGTTCTAGATGGGCGCACCGAATGCCTGCTGGGCGGCATCGATGACCAGGCCGTGACCATCGAGAACCGTGGCGCCAAGGTCAATGTGCTGCGCTTCGCCGACAACAACTTCAATACGATGACGGTCAGCGCCTTCACCAACGACAAAGTGATCAAGGAAAATCCGGATCTCGTTCGCCGCTTTGTGAAAGCAACGGTGCGGAGCTGGGAAGCTGCGATGAAGGATCCGGCCGCGGCGGTCGAGGCGGCGGCCGAAGCCAAGCCCGGTATCAACAAGGACATCCTGCGGGCGCAGCTCGAAGCCAGCATCAAGCTGGTGCCGCCTCCGAATGGCAGCGCCATGCCGTTCGGCTCCGCGCCGGCCGCGTTCTGGGATCAGACCCTGGCAATCCTGAAGGAATATCAGGGACTGAAAACGGACGCCGCCACGGCAGATCACTACAATTACAGCTTCCTGCCGAAGCAATGACGCAGCCGGGGTCGAAGCAGGCGTCGCTCGCCGTAGTTCCACCTCATCCCCGCGCGGGGGCAGGATCGGCGGCGATCAAGATCAACGGCGTGTCGAAGGTGTTCCGGCGTGGCACCACGCGTGTTCAGGCGCTCGACCAAGTGGATCTGACTGTCGGCGATGGCGAGTTTCTCGCCGTCGTCGGACCGTCGGGTTGCGGCAAGAGCACCTTGATGCGGCTTGTCGCCCGGCTGCTGCCGGCGACGACCGGCAATGTCGAGATCGGCAACAGGACGGTGTCTAGTCCATATACCGACGTCGGCATCGTGTTTCAGCAGCCTATCCTGCTCGACTGGCGCACCGTGCTCGGCAATGTCCTGCTGCAGCTCGAGTTACGGGGGGTGGATCCGCAACCGTACGAGGCACGCGGCAAGGCGCTGCTGCACGCGGTAGGTTTGGGCGACTTCTGCAACGCGTTTCCGCGCGAGCTGTCGGGTGGCATGCGGCAGCGGGCCGCCATCGTGCGGGCGCTGGTGCACGATCCCCGCATCTTGCTGATGGATGAGCCGTTCGGTGCGCTGGATGCACTGACGCGCGAACAGATGCGCATCGACCTGGAAGACCTGTGGCTGTCGTCGCGCAAGACGGTGCTGTTCATTACACACTCGATCGACGAGGCGGTGCTGCTGGCGGATCGCGTGATCGTCATGTCGCCACGGCCGGGCAGGATCGACCAGGTCATCGACATCGATCTGCCGCGTCCGCGCGGGCTCGACGGGCGACGGCTGCCGGGCTTCACCGAGGCCAGCGACCGGATCACCAACATCTTCCTCGATCGCGGCGTGCTGCACGGGTCGCGGGGTGGCTTCGCCGCCAATCTGAAGGAGGCGACATGAAAATCGCGGTGATCGGCGCGTCGCATTGGCATGTGCCGCTGTATGAGCCGGGCTTCGCCAAAGCCGGTGTCGATGTCGTCGCCGCGTGGGACGAGGATGCAGCGGCAGCCGCCGACTTCGCCAAACGCCATGGCGCCAGAGCGTACGACAGCGTCGAACGGCTTCTCGACGCCGAGATCGATCTGGCGTTCGTGTTCGGGCCTCCCGCGAAGGCACCGGCGCTGGCCAAGGCCGTGATCGCGCGCGGCGTGCCGATGGCGCTGGAAAAGCCGTGCGCGCGTTCAGCCGCCGAAATCGCGCAAGTGCGCGCGGCTGCCGAAGCGGCCGGTGCCTACGTGTCGGTGCCGCTGGTGCAGCGCGTTGCTGCGATCGGGCAGGCGCTGATGGCGCAGGCCGAAAAGGATCGTCCGATCGACGTGTCCTTTCGCTTCATCGCGGGGCCGCCGGAGCGCTATGAGCGCGTCGGCTGCGGCTGGGCCCTCGATCCGGAACTCGGCGGCGGTGGCCCGATCATCAACCTGTCGGTGCATTTCATCGATCTGGCGTTGACGCTGACGGGCAGTCCGGCGGCGTCCGTGTTCTGCCGCACCAGTAACCTGATGCACGGCCGCAGCGTCGAGGATCGCGGCATGATCTCGATCGTGCATCGCAATGGTGCGCTGAGCTCGATCGACGTCGGGTACCGCTATCCGGACATGGCGCCGAAGCGTGAATACCGGCTGTCGATGATCGGGCGGACCTCGTATTTGGAGGCCGAGCCCGACGCGCTTGCGATCCGAACCACCTCCGGAGAGGTTGCGCACGTGCCTGTGACCTACGATTCTGATGATTATTACGTCGATTATGTCGTGCGGACCGTCAAAGACGTGCGAACTAAGCGCAATCCGGTAGCTGGTCTGACGGAAATCCACGAAGTTCTGCGGATTATCGATGCGGCTTACGCATCCGCGAAATCTGATCAAGTTATTATAATATAGAGTGTTTCATGACATTTGATTGCGGTGTCTGCGGATCGCGCAGATTGATAGTCTAACAAAAAAACATAATTTCGCTGCGGCTGTGGCGCAAGTGGCACCACGCCTGTCTTCGTTTCGTGCAGATATGTGTCGGGCTGCAATTTGCAGTTGCACGAAGAGGGGGTGTGATGACGAACGCGCGCGGGGATGGCTCGCCTTTGAGCGGGACCACCAAATCACTATTGACGTCTACTAGCGCGGCTGCGCTTGCGGCGGTGTTCTTTGTTGGTGTCGGCCTGTCGCCGGCAACGGCAGCCGGACCGGGTTTCGAGTGCGTACAGGACGGCGGCGGGGATGGCGGAGCCGGCACTTTGGAATCGACGGGGACGGCCTGCGGCGTCAATGCGGTCTCCCATGGCGAGAATGCCACGGCGGTTGGCTACCATTCGCAGGCTGAAGGTGATGATTCCACCGCTGTCGGTACGTACGCGTGGACTAACGGCGACGGGACCACGGCGGTCGGCGTTGGCGCGGAAGCCATCGGCGACAATGCAACTGCGGTCGGAAATGGCGCGTCTGCGCTCGACAACGGCGCGGTGGCTGTCGGCTCCGATAGCAACGCCGTCGGACGTGGAGCGATTGCGGTCGGCGATGAAGCGAGCGCCGATGGAAACGGTGCTGTAGCCATTGGTGAGGACGCAAACGCAGACGGCTGGGGAGCCGTCGCGGTTGGTCAGGATGCATCAGCGGATGGTTGGGGCGCGGCTGCCTTCGGCGACAATGCGGACGCGGAGGGTCGCGGTGCTGTCGCGATCGGCGACGATTCCCACGCAGAGGGGCGCGGTGCAACAGCGATGGGTCTCGACGCTCGTGCGAACAGCAGCGGTGCCATCGCGGTCGGCGAAGATGCCAGCGCGAGCGGCCGGAGCGCCGTAGCCATCGGCGAGGATGCCAGCACAGAAGCTGATCGCGCGGTTGCCATCGGTGACAGCTCCTACGCGGGCGGGACCAACTCTACCGCGATTGGCGAAGACGCTTCCGCGTCAGCATATGGCGCGACCGCGATGGGCAGCGACTCATCCGCTAGCGGACGAAATGCTGTTGCGGTCGGCCGTGATGCATCAGCGGGTGGCAGTCGCTCGGTCGCGATGGGCAACGAGGCCTCGGCCTCCGGGGTCAATTCGACAGCCATCGGTGAAGATGCGACTGCAAGTGCGTACGGTGCGTCGGCGGTCGGTTCAGGCGCAGCAGCGTCAGGCGTTACGAGTACGGCTGTCGGTCACAACGCGTCGGCGGCACCAGACGGATCGGCTGCATTCGGAGCCGGCGCCACGGCGACGATGACGGGACAGCAGGTGTTCGGCACGACTGACAACACCTACACCATGTCGGGGATCACCTCTGGCTTGAGCCGCGACCGCCAGACCGGACCGCTTGAAGTTGTGACCACCGATGCCGCCGGCAATCTGGCGTCGGATGGCGGCCTGCTGTTCGACCGGATGAGCAAACTCGGTGGCGGTATCGCCAT
>JAEZBZ010000286.1 GCA_023412745.1 Pseudomonadota bacterium
GGCCCGCAGGCCCCGCGCCGACGATCACCACGTCGAATTCCATCGCCTCTCTCGGCGGCAGCTCTTCCGGCTCGCTGGCCATCGTCACCTTATACCCCGTCTAAATTACGTCGGCGCGATTACCGCCCGCGTTTGCCGCGCGCGTCAAGGGTCAGAGGCCAAATTGAGCGACAGTTGCGACAACAGTCCTCGTATTGGCGCGCGTTTCGACTAAATTACGCGCATGGAGACCGAGACTGATCCCCGTTTGCTGGCGCTGGTCGCGTGGTATCGCGACATCGGCGTATCAGACGCCCTGACCGACGAGCCGGTGGACTGGCTCGCGCGGGGCGATGACGTGGACGCCAGCTTCGGTCTGAGGAAGCCGAGCGCCGTGCGGCCTCCATCCGTGCCGCCACAACAGACCGGTAATACCTACTATCAATCCGGCGTCGCCCCACCGGAGATGGTCCACGCGCGCGGCCCGCGCACGTTCCCGGCCATCGCGCCGGCTGCCGCTGAACAGGCCGCCAATGCCGATGCAGCATCAGCCCGCACGCTCGACGACTTGCGCGCCAAGCTTGAACAGTTCGACGGATGCGCGCTGAAGGCGACGGCCAAGAACTTGTGCTTCCATCGCGGCGCCCCGCAGGCTCGCCTGATGATCATCGGCGAGGCACCCGGCCGCGACGAGGATCTGGAGGGCAAACCGTTCGTCGGTCGCGCGGGGCAGTTGCTCGATCGCATGCTGGCCGCCGTCGGACTCGACGAGAGTTCGGTGCACATCACCAACATCGTCTACTGGCGCCCGCCTGGAAACCGGACGCCCACGCCGCAGGAGGCGCTGGTCTGCCGGCCATTCCTGATGCGCCAGATCGAGCTCGTGGCCCCCGACATGCTGCTGTTGCTCGGCGGCGCGGCAGCCAAAAGCATCTTCAACATCACCGATGGCATTCTGCGCGTGCGCGGAAAGTGGCGGCAGGTCGAGGTCGCTGGCCGCACCCTGCCAGCCATCGCAACGCTGCATCCAGCCTACCTGCTGCGGACGCCGATCGCGAAACGCCAAGCTTGGCGCGACCTACTGGCCACGCGCGTCAAGCTGGATGAAAGGCTGCCCGGCCAGCCAAACTAGCCGCGGCGGCGCGACGAGACTGTCTGAAGGAGCAGACCACGATGGACAGACTGGACGAAACTCGGCCGTTCATTCCGGTTTCGATTGCGGTGCTGACCGTGTCCGACACACGCGATCTCTCGACCGACAAGTCCGGCGACACGCTGGTCGAGCTGATCACGCAGTCTGGACACAAGGTGGCCGACCGTACAATCGTGAAGGACGACATTGCGCAGATCCAAGATACCGTCAAAGGCTGGATTGCCAATCCGGATATCAACGTGGTGATCTCGACCGGCGGCACCGGCTTCACCGGACGCGACGTCACGCCAGATGCCATGAAACCGCTGTTCGACAAGGAAATCGACGGCTTCTCGACCATCTTCCACCTGATCTCGTTTCAGAAGATCGAGACCTCGACCATCCAATCGCGCGCCTGCGCGGGCCTGGCGGGCGAGACCTTCATCTTCTGCCTGCCGGGTTCCCCCGGCGCCTGCCGCGACGGCTGGAACGGCATTCTGCAACGGCAGCTCGATAACCGGCACCGGCCGTGCAATTTCGTGGAGATCATGCCGCGACTTGGCGAGGGACGCTGAACCGCCACGCGTCGCGCCGACGTCCTTTGCATCGCGGCAGAGACGCGGCGCTACCATCAGCGCGCAAAACTCCCTATAGAGATTCGATCATATTCCTAACGGGCCTCGAATGCGCAAACGCCGATTTCGAGCAGGACGCATTGTCCTCCTATTCCTGCTTCTCGGCGGACTAGCCATCGCCCTGCGCCAGGGCATGATTCCTGCGCGCTACACACCGCTGCCAACGCTCAGCCTAGACAGTCCGTTGCCGCTGGTCATGGACTGGCAGATCGCGGCACTGCGCAAGGATCCCCAGGCCTGCGTGCGCGTTCTCGTCGGCCCGCATATCGAAGCGACGACAGTGCGCGACAATCCCCTGAAGCGCGGCTGCGGCTGGGTCAACAGTGTGCGCGTGTCATCGGCTGGCGGGGCGAAAATGCCGGTCGACAAAGTTTCGTGCGAAGTGGCCGCCGCCGTCGCGATGTGGATCACACACGAGGTGCAGCCGCTTGCCATATCGCTGCTCGGCAAGCCGGTCACGTCGATCCAGCACATGGGTACATATTCCTGCCGCAATATCGTCGGCAATCCGCTCTGGAAGGAAACCCGCAGCGAGCACGCCACCGCCAACGCCATAGACATCTCGGGTTTCACGCTCGGAGACGGACGTTCGATCAGCGTGCTCCGCGACTGGGACGACAAAGGCGCCGAGGGCGAATTCCTGCGCGCGGTTCATGCGCGCGCCTGCCGCTATTTCCGCGTTTCACTCGGGCCGGAGTTCAACCGCTCGCACCGCGACCACTTCCACTATGACCGCGGCATGCTGTCGACCTGCAAATAGCTTCGGCATTATTCCGGCGTGAGGCGCTGGCGATCTAAGCGCACGCAATCGTGCGCCTTGACACCTGACACGTGAAACTCCACGTTAGCCATATGAGAAAAGCGAGCCACACGATTTCGCGGCGGCATCCGATCGCCGAATTGTAGCCCCGGACTCGGCCACATGCGCCCCGAGTTCCGGGGTGTTACTGCAGCTTTTCCTAAACAGGCGCTTTTAATTCCCTGAATGAGTCGATTGCATCTGCAGGCGTTCCACGCGCCGCGCAATGCGATCCCTTTAGCGCATCAACTTCACCAAACCGACGACGAGCGAGCCATGGAACACCGGGTCAAACCGAACATCATCGTGAGTGAACGCGACAGCCGCCGCCTGACCGATCTCGCACTGGGCGCGCAAAACCGGCTGCCCGAGATTTCGGAAGAGCTGCTGATGGAGATGGAGCGCGCGAAAATCGTGCCTCCCGGCTCCGTTCCAACCGACGTCGTGCAGATGGGCTCGACCGTTGCGTACGAGGCCGAGAACGGAACCGTGCGCCGCGTCACGCTCGTCTTTCCGGCAGACGCAGACATCGATGCGGGCCGCATCTCGATCATGACGCCGATCGGCACGGCCCTGATCGGCTTGTCGCCGGGGCAGTCCATGACGTGGCGCGCCCGAGACGGCAAGCAGCATACGCTGACCATCGTCAGCGTCGAGGCGCCTCTGCCGGTCGAAGCCGAAGCGCAGCGTGAATAGCAGCACCCCTTAACGGGCTCAGCCGGGCATATCGCGGACCACTGGCATGTCCACAGTTCAGCACGTGACGGATTCGGTTCGCCGGCAAAGCCTGCGGATGCCGAACCGTGCCATTCCAGAATCGGACCGCTTGATCGCAGGAGTCTAGCCCTGGCCCGATGCCGCAAGACGCATCGGGTTCAGGGCAACCGTCACAGCAAACCGAACCTGTTTGGTGTGCCGGCCTTCGGGATCGGCACGACGGAGATTGAGCATGTCCAACGCTGCACGCTGTCAACTGACGACCAAAGACCTCACCATTCTGGAACACATGCTGCACAAGGCGGCTCCGGCCGATGAAGTATTCGCCCGGGTTCTGCGCCACAAGCTTTCTACTGCCCAGATCGTATTTCGTGACGATGTCGACCCGGATATCGCAACCATCAACAGCCGCATCGACTACACCATCGACGGTGGGCCCATTCAAACCCGTACGCTCGTGCACGGCGCCGATGCGGTATTCCCCGGCATGACGTTACGCATATCAACACTGCGCGGCCTAGCGCTGCTGGGGATGGCGGAGGGCGATAGCTGTCTGCTTCCCGAAATCGACGGCAGACAGGAATCGGTAAAGCTGCAGCGTATCGCCTACCAGCCGGAAGCGGCACTCAGGCAGCGCAAGGCCGCCGCGATAGCAGTCAGCTCCCTGCGCGGCGAATCGTCAGTCGTCGACTTCAGATGGGGCGGCAAGCCCAAGCTGCCAGCGGGAACGGCAACGCCAGACGATGACGATCCGGGCCCTCAGGCCGCCTAACGTGGCACATTCCGGCGGGCCAGCGTCGTGTCCCCTTCCCTCGAGAAAAGGGACACGATCCTTCACCGCACCTCAGCCCGGACGCTTGTTTTGACGGTTGGAGATCAAATCCTCCACCACGGTTGGCTCGGCCAGCGTCGAGGTATCTCCGAGATTGGAGAAATCATCCTCGGCGATTTTGCGCAGAATGCGCCGCATGATCTTGCCCGATCGCGTCTTCGGCAGCCCAGGCGAAAACTGGATCAGATCCGGCGATGCGATCGGTCCGATCTCCTTGCGCACATGTAAGACCAGCTCGTGCTTCAGATCGTCGGTGTAGACTTCACCAACTAACAGCGTGACGTAGCAGTAGATGCCCTGGCCTTTTATATCGTGCGGATAGCCAACCACGGCGGCCTCAGCCACCTTGGGATGCGAGACCAGCGCACTCTCCACCTCAGCCGTGCCGAGACGGTGACCGGACACGTTGAGCACATC
>JAEZBZ010000305.1 GCA_023412745.1 Pseudomonadota bacterium
AAGGATACGTCGCGCGCCGTTTTGGCCGTGACACATGATCACCGTACACTGGCGTACGCCGATCGGATCATCAGAATTGAGGATGGTTTGATCGTCGCGGATGAAAGACCCAGCACCGAAGCTGGCAAAGGAACGAATGGGCATGCCAGTGCAGAACGCGAACCCGAAATCAGGATCGGTATCGGCCAACGGTTCAGGCGGCGGAGCCGTGTCTAAGGTTCTGATGATATTTGCGGTTATCGGCGCACTCAGCCTTGCAGGCGCTGGTGGCTTCGCAATCAGCAATTTGATGGGGCAGGATAAGTCCGCCCCGGCGGCTACCGCCTCGACGGCGAAAACTACGCCAGCCGCTCCTGCCGAAGTTGCTTGGGTTGCAGCCGCTCCCGGACGCGTCGAGTCAAAGTCCGGCGATATCCGCATCGGCACCGCCATGCTGGGTCGCATCGCCCGCGTCGACGTTGCCATGAATGCCCGCGTCGAAGCCAACGAAGTCCTGGTCAAACTCGAGGATGACGAGCCCCGCGCCCGCTTGGCCGCCGCGGAAGCTGAGGCTGCCGCGCGCGTACGCGAGCGTGATGCCGCGCCTGCCACGTCGGGCCGCGATGATGTGCGCCGCGCCGAAGATGCGGTCTATCAGGCCGAACGCGCCGTGACGGGCGCGCGTTATGAACTTGATTCAGCATTGCTGGCCAAACGCACCGATGGCGGTGCCGACCAACTCATCACCAATGCGCGCCAGCGCCTGACGGATGCGCGTGATCGGCTGCAGCGCGAACAGATCAGCTTCGCAACCGCCCAGTCGCGCAACAACGTCCCGTCGCCGAGCCGTCTTGATGCTGCGGTTATTGCCGCCCGTTCCGACGTCGCGCTGGCGCAGCTGATGTTCGACCGCACGCGGATCCGCGCGCCAATTGCAGGCACGGTCCTGCAGGTTCATGCTAAGCTGGGTGAAGTCGTGGCTCCGTCGCCGGAACAGCCGCTGATCATTCTCGGCGATCCGACGGTTGTCGTGGTCAAGGCCGAACTGGACGAGCGCGATGTCTCGAAGGTCAAGGTTGGCCAGAAGGCGTTCGTGCGCAGCAGCGCGTTTCCCGGCCGCGAGTTCGAGGGGAAAGTCACCGCGCTCGCCCCCGTTCTTGCTGCTCCGCGGATGAGCCAACGCGGTCCCCGTCGCCCGACGGACATCGAGGTGCTGGAAGTGACGATCGAGTTCATGTCAACAACGCCGCTGATTCCGGGCCTGCGTGTCGATACGTTCTTCCGTCGCGACGCCTAGCACGCGCTTGCTCATACGCCGTCAAGAGGCGACGGCAAGTTCAGCCTGCGACGCCGCCTCTTCCATGTTGCGACGGTAGTAGTTCACCAGCTCGACGAACTCGCGTTCCGTCATCAGGGTGATGTTGCGCCCGCTGGCAATCGCCTCCTCGGCAGCGATCAGCTTGTTGCTTTTCTCCTTGCCAGCGAATTGCTCCGGATCGCGCGATCCGAGCACCAGGATCGTGGTGTCTTCAGTAAAGCGATCGGTGACATCGCAGCCGACGGATGTCGCCATGCGGGCCAGCGTCGCGGCGCCGAGCTGGAAATCGCCGGAACAGACCCAAGAATGCCCGCTGAGCGGCCGGCCCTGCAGACCGCGCGCCTCGATCTTCTCGGGATAACGCCTCTGCGCGAGCCGGTTGGGGCGAATTTCGCGCGGAGGAGAAACCAATCCGACGCGGGCGATCCAGGCCATCGTATCCATTCCAGTCTCCCCAATTGCCTTGTTGAGAATTTCACCGCACGCACGCGCATCACTGCCGGCGTCGTGATGGCGCAGCTTGATGCCGAAGTGCGCGCACATGGATTTCAGGTCGTGACGCGGAAGATTGGGCCAGGCCGCCGATGCGATGGCGCAGGTATCGAGCCAACTGCACGGCGGAACGTCCAGCGCATAGCGCTTGGCCGCATGATGCAGGGCATCGCAATCGAACCGGCTATGACTGACGACGATTTGTCCGTTGATGCTGGCCCAGATGGCATTCAGCACAACGGGCCAGTGCGGCGCCTTCTGAACGCGTTCGCTACCGATGCCGTGCAGCTTGACGTTGAATCTGTCGAAATCACATTCCGGATTGACGAGCGACGACCACTCCCAACAGATCCTGCCATCCTGAAACGCCACCAGACCGATCTGACATATCGATCCGCAATCACTGTTCGCCGTTTCCACATCGATGGCGACGTACTGGTTCGTCATCGCAGCCCCCCTTGCCACACTTCCGAGAGCGCCACTGCAGTCGAGCAGCTCGCCCTCAGTCGTCGAATGGCATTTCATCAGCGGAGGGAATGTGCCGCAACATGCAACCCAAGATATACACAACTTAGGCGTGATTCCGTGGCAGAACAGCAACCATATGCAATGGAGGCCGGAAGCGGCGGGATTTACTCCGCCGCCTCCGCAAGAAAGCCGCCCGACTGGCGCGCCCATAGCTCGGCATAAAGACCACCGCGCTCCAACAGCTCCGCGTGGCTGCCCTGCTCAACGATGCGTCCGCCATCCATGATCACGAGACGGTCCATGGCCGCGATGGTCGACAGGCGGTGCGCGATTGCGATTACCGTCTTGCCTTGCATCAGGTTGTAGAACTGCTCCTGGATCGCGGCCTCGACTTCCGAATCCAGCGCGCTGGTGGCTTCATCGAGGATCAGGATCGGCGCGTTCTTCAACAGCACGCGGGCGATGGCGATGCGCTGGCGCTGCCCTCCGGACAGCTTCACTCCGCGCTCGCCCACCTGTGCGGCATAGCCCTCGCGATCACGCAAGTCGCGCAATCCGTCGATGAAATCGTGCGCGTGCGCCTTTCGGGCCGCCGCGATGGCAGCGGCTTCGCCGGCTTCCGGACGCCCGTACAGGATGTTGTCCATCACCGAGCGATGCAGCAGCGAGGTATCCTGGGTCACCATGCCGATCTGCGCGCGCAGGCTGTCCTGGGTGACATGCGCGATATCCTGCCCGTCGATCACGATGCGCCCGCCTTCCAGGTCGTAGAAGCGCAGCAGCAGGTTGACGAGGGTCGATTTCCCGGCGCCCGAACGGCCGACCAGCCCCACCTTTTCGCCCGGCGCGATCCGCAGCGACAGGTCGTCGATCACGCCGCCTTCCTTGCCGTAGTGGAAGCGCACGTTTTCATAGCGAATCTCGCCCTTGCTGACCGTCAGCGGCTTAGCGGCAGGCTTGTCCAGCACCTCGACCGGACGGCTGATGGTCTCCATGCCTTCTTCGACCGTGCCCATCGCCTCGAAGATGTTGGCCAGTGTCATCATGATCCAGCCGGACATGGCGATCAGACGGATCACCAGCGCGCTAGTCAGCGCCACCGCCCCGATGGTCACCGCGCCCGCACTCCACAGCCAGATGGCAAGGCCGGTCGCCGCCACCATCAGTATGCCGTTGAGCGAATACAGCACGAACTCCAGCAGCGTCAGGTTGCGCTGGCTCGCCAGATGCTTGTCCAGCAGGTTCTGCAACGCCTTGCGCGCGGCATCGTCCTCGCGCTCGGCGTGGGCGAACAGCTTGACGGTGAGCACGTTGGTATAGCTGTCGACGATGCGGCCGGTCAGTTGCGAGCGCGCTTCGGAAGCCGCAAACGACAACTGCTGGATGCGCGGCACGAAGTACCAGACCGTGAAGCCATAGGCGACGAACCATGCCAACAGCGGCAGCGTCAGCAGCCAGTCGGCATCGGCAAACAGCACCAGCGCCGCGCCCCACTGCACCACCGCGAACCACAGCGCATCGATGATCTGGATCACCGATTCCCGCAGGGAATGCCCGGTCTGCAGCACCTTCGATGCGATGCGGCCGGCGAAATCGTTCTGATAGAAACTGAGGCTCTGGCGCAGCACATATCGATGCGACTGCCAGCGGACGCGCGCGGAGAATTGCGGCGAGATCATCTGGTTCTTGATCAGATCGTGCGCCGTCGAGATCAGCGGCCGCAGGATCAGGGCGACGAAACCCATCAGCCCAAGCAACAGCGCATTGTCGCTGATGAAGCTTGCGGGATTGCCTGCGTCCTTCATTCGATCAACAACGCTGCCGATGAACGCGTACAGCGACACCTCGATCAGAGAACCAGCGAGACCGACCACCAGCAGCAGCGCAAACGCCGGCCAAACCGGCTTGACGAAATGCCAATAGAAGGCCGCCAGGGTATCCGGCGGACGGCGCGGCACTTCATCGGTGAAGGCAGGAATGCGTGACTCGAGCCACTTCAACATGCGAATTCTTCCATAACAGCCGTGAGCCGCAGAAGACGCGGCCGCGCGATGCCCCATGGGTCAGCGACGTGCCACGGTTCCCGGATCTGAATGCGTCAGGCGGCTCTCACGCACGCCAGACTGCCGGAAATGGATGTGTGCGCGACAATCCATCGGCGGCATAATCCGGCTCTCGTCGTTATATGGTGAGAGCTGGCGATATTCTGCACGGTCGCTCTAGCGGCGGCCGCGTGAGGACAATCACACTGACTAGGGTGTATTCACGTCAACAGCGTGACGCGAAAGGATGACATGCTGCCCCAACCCGACATGCTCGATCAATGGAAATCGCGCGCGACAGAATGGTTCGAGACGCTGCGCGACGGCATTCGCGAAGATTTCGAGCAGATCGAGCAAAGCCTGCCGTCGGATGCGCCGATGGCAGGCGCGTCTCCGGGGCGGTTCCTGGTGACGCCGTGGAAGCGCACCGACCACACCGGCCAGCCTGGCGGCGGTGGCACTATGTCGGTCATGAAAGGTCGCGTGTTCGAGAAAGTCGGCGTACACACCTCGGCCGTGTTCGGCGAATTCGCCCCGGAGTTCCGGGCGCAAATTCCCGGCGCGTCGGAAGATCCGCGCTTCTGGGCATCGGGCATCTCATTGATCGCGCACATGCAGAACCCGCATGTGCCGGCCGTGCATATGAATACGCGCATGGTGGTCACGACCAAGTGGTGGTTCGGCGGTGGTGCGGACCTGACGCCGGTTCTCGACCGTCGCCGCACCCAGGACGATGCCGACAGTATGGCCTTCCACGCCGCAATGCAGGCGGCCTGCACGCCGCACGCAGTCGCCGACTACCCGCGCTACAAACAGTGGTGCGATGAATATTTCTACCTGCCGCATCGCAAGGAAATGCGCGGCATCGGCGGCATCTTCTACGACTACCTGACACCGGCGCCGGAGGCCGGCGGCTGGGACGCGGCCTTCGCCTTCACGCAGAGCGTGGGCCGGGCCTTTCGCGACGTCTACCCGCAGATCGTGCGCCGCAACTGGACCATGCCCTGGACCGACGCCGAGCGCGAGGAGCAGCTCATCCGGCGCGGGCGCTATGTCGAGTTCAATCTGCTGTATGATCGTGGCACGATCTTCGGGCTCAGGACCGGCGGCAATGTCGACAGCATCCTGTCGTCCATGCCGCCCGTGGTGAAATGGCCCTAGAAGCCAGCGCCATTCGCTGGCTTGCGTCGTGCGTTAGCGGCCGGATTTCTTGCGCGCCTTGCGGGCGGCATAGCGGGCGTCGCGTTCGGCCTTGCGCTGAGCTTCCAACTCGATTTCCTGCTGGATACGCTCCTCTGCCTCGCGCTCTTCGCGAGCGATGCGCTCGGCTTCTTCAGCGGCCTTGCGGGCTGCTTCCTCAGCGGCCAAGCGCGCCTGTTCCTCAGCTTTCGCCTTCTGGCGAGCCTCGCGCGCCTGTGCGATGGCGGCCCGCTCGGCCAGCCGCTTCTGCAGTTCCGGGTTGTCAGGCGACGAACGCGCCTTGAAAGCTTCTAATGCCGCCTGCTTGGCGTTGACTGCCATGCTGCGACGATCGCTGAACGACTTCTCCTTGTATCCCTTCATCCTCATCCGTCTCTGTACAAATCCAAACATGTCCCAGGCTCAGAGGCCCAAACCATCCTCGAGGCAGAGTGCCTTCCGGCAGATCACCGCTGAACTCATCAAGCTGTTTTGTCGAACAACTCTCGCCCGATCAGCATGCGACGAATTTCGCTTGTGCCAGCTCCGATCTCGTAAAGCTTGGCATCGCGCAGCAGCCGCCCCGTGGGATAATCGTTGATATAACCGTTCCCGCCTAAAAGTTGAATGGCATCCAGCGCAATTTGTGTCGCTTTTTCCGCCGCGATCAGGATTGCGCCCGCCGCATCCTCACGCGTCGTCTCGCCGCGGTCACAGGCTTTGGCCACCGCATACACGTAGGCCTTGCAGGCATTCATGTTGACGTACATGTCGGCAACCTTGCCCTGGACGAGCTGGAACGTGCCGATCGGCGTGCCGAATTGCTTGCGCTCGTGGACATAGGGCATCACCACATCCATACAGGCTTGCATGATGCCAAGCGGCCCCGCGGCCAAAACCGCGCGCTCATAATCCAACCCGCTCATCAAAACGTTAACGCCTTTGCCAACCTGGCCGAGCACGTTCTCTTCCGGCACTTCGCAGTCCTCGAATACCAGCTCGCCGGTGTTGGAACCGCGCATGCCGAGCTTGTCCAGCTTCTGGGCGACGCGGAACCCCTTGAACCCCTTCTCGACGATGAACGCCGTAATGCCACGCGGCCCGGCATCCGGATCTGTCTTGGCGTAGACGATGATCACGTCGCCGCCCGGACCGTTGGTAATCCACATCTTGGTGCCGTTCAGGATGTAACGGTCGCCCTGCTTGCGCGCGGTCAGCCGCATCGACACGACGTCGGAACCAGCCCCCGGCTCCGACATGGCCAAGCCGCCGACATGCTCACCGGAGATCAGCTTTGGCAGATAGCGGCGCTTCTGGGCATCCGAGCCATTCCGGCGCAACTGGTTGACGCACAGGTTGGAATGCGCGCCGTATGACAATCCGACCGCGGCCGACCCACGGCTGATTTCCTCCATTGCGACCACATGCTCGAGATAGCCGAGCCCAACGCCGCCGAATTCCTCACCCACCGTGATACCGTGCAGGCCGAGCTCCCCCATCTTCGGCCACAGGTGACGCGGGAACTCGTCGGTCCGATCGATCTCGGCGGCGATCGGCGCCACCTCGTTGGCGGCAAACGTGCTCACGGTTTCGCGTAGTTGCTCGGCGGTGTCGCCTAGATCGAAATTGAAGGACGGCAAGGCATTGGGAATCATGGCGTTTCCATCCGACTTGAGGGTTGCGGCCAGTTGCGCGGCGTCTTGCGTCGGTTTCGAATAATGACGTTATAGGTGGTCCGCCCGCTATTGTCAGGAAGCCCGCATGACAGACAGCACGCCCACCCCGGAGTTCGAGCGGCCAAGCAGGTTCCCCTGGCCGCCCGTGCTGCTTGCGGCAACGGTTGCAGCCGCCTGGCTGCTGAACATCTACCTGCCGCTGGAATGGCCCGGCATGGACGACACCGCCGCGCGGTTCGCCGGGTTGGGGCTCGGCGCGGCTGGCATCGCGCTGCTCATCTGGTCGGCGATCACACTGCGCCGGGCCCGCACCACCGTGCTGCCGCATGCGGGCTCGACGGCGCTCGTTACCGACGGGCCCTATCGCTTTCGCCGCAATCCGATCTATCTGGCCGACATCCTCATCCTGTTCGGGCTGGCGGAGCTGACCAAGATCATCTGGCTGGTGATCCTGACACCAATGTTCGCGCTGTTGGTGATCTGGCTGGCGATCCTGCCCGAGGAGCGCCACCTCGAAGCCCGTTTCGGCGACGCTTACCGCGCCTACAAGGAGCGGACGCGCCGGCTGATTTAGGGGGAAACCGTCATCCCGGAGCTCGTGGATGGCTGGATCCCGGCACAAGGCTCGGGATGACATTTGAAACAACAGCCATTTCGCCCATCACATGTCGCGCCACTGTTGACGCAGCCGGTCGAATGCCGCGTATCTCCCGCCCATGACATTCGACACGCCGCTGCCCATCGACGCCGTATTGCCGGACATCGCCGCTGCGATGGCTAACGGTACGGCTGCCGTACTGGTGGCGCCTCCGGGTGCGGGCAAGACGACCCGCGTGCCGCTAGCCTTGCTCTCGGCGAACTGGTTGAAGGGGGCCAAAATCCTGGTTCTGGAACCGCGCCGCCTCGCCGCCCGCGCCGCTGCCGACCGCATGGCGCTGACGCTTGGCGAACAGGTTGGAGATACTGTTGGCCTGCGCGCACGCCTCAGCTCGAAGGTCGGGCCGCGCACGCGCATCGAAGTGATCACCGAGGGCGTCTTCACCCGCATGATCCTTGAC
This sequence comes from Pseudomonadota bacterium, assembly GCA_023412745.1. GTDB lineage: Bacteria > Pseudomonadota > Alphaproteobacteria > Rhizobiales > Hyphomicrobiaceae > ZC4RG25. The sequence continues at coordinate 8,213 of JAEZBZ010000305.1, forward strand.
GATCCGGAACTGTCCGGCGTCGGCGCGGTGCTGTTCGATGAATTCCACGGACGTTCGCTGGATGCCGACCTCGGCCTGGCGCTGGCCCTCGATGCCCGCGGCGCGCTGCGCGAGGATCTGCGCGTGCTCGTCATGTCGGCGACGCTCGACGGCGCGCGGGTGGCGCGCCTGCTCGGCGATGCCCCGGTGATCGAAAGCGAAGGCCGCGCGTTTCCGGTCGACACCCGTTATACCGGCCGCGATCCGGTACAGCGCATCGAAGACCAGATGACAGCGGCGGTTGTCACTGCGCTGCGCGCCGAGCCGGGCTCGATCCTGGCGTTCCTGCCGGGACAGGGCGAAATCCGCCGTGTCGCCGAACGGCTGGCGGAACGGATCAGCGACCCGAACGTCAGCGTCGTCGCCCTGCACGGCGGCCTCGATATGCGCGTGCAGGATGCAGCCGTCGCACCCGCGGCGCCGGGCCAGCGCAAGGTCGTACTGGCCACCGCCATTGCCGAAACCTCGCTGACCATCGAGGGTGTGCGCATCGTCATCGACAGCGGCCTCGCGCGTGTCCCGCGCTATGAGCCCGACGTCGGCATCACGCGGCTGGCAACCGTACGGGTATCGCGGGCGTCCGCTGATCAGCGGCGGGGACGCGCCGGCCGCACAGAACCCGGTGTCTGCTATCGGCTGTGGGACGAGCCCGCGACGACCAGTCTCGCGCCTTTCGCCGAGCCGGAAATCAGCAACGCCGATTTGACCGGCCTGCTGCTCGATTGCACCGCCTGGGGTGCTAATGATCCGCGCCAGCTCACCTGGCTCGACCCGCCGGGCGAGGCACCGCTGGCGGCGGCGCGGCGTGAGTTGCAGCAGCTCGGCGCGCTTGATACGGAGGGCCGGATTACCCCGCTCGGCCAGCGCATCCGTGGACTGGCCTTGCCGCCGCGCTTGTCGTGCATGGTACTGAAGGCAGCCGAAATGGGCGCAGCCAACGATGCCGCGGATATTGCCGCCGTCATTGTCGAACGCGGCTTGGGCGGTAGTGATACGGACCTCGCCGCGCGCCTGAGCGCATTCCGGCGCGACCGCGGGCGGCGCGCGCAGGAGATGCGGCGGCTGGCGCAAAGCTGGGCCAGGACCGCGCAATCAAGACCATCGGCTTCGTCCGACATGTCGGTCGCCGCGCTGCTGGCGCTGGCCTATCCCGATCGCATCGCCAAGGCGCGCGGTGCGCCCGGCCAATTCCTGCTCGCCAGCGGGCGCGGCGCGGCGCTCGACGCCGCCGATCCGCTGATGCGGTCGCAGTTTCTGGTCGTGGCTGAGCTCCAAGGC
>JAEZBZ010000333.1 GCA_023412745.1 Pseudomonadota bacterium
CGATCAACTTGTCAAAGAGCAAGAGCCGAAGACGAAACTTCACCGACCTGCGCCACCTCGAAACTATTCGAGACAACGAGGCCCCGGCCGGGCTACCCGGCTTTTACCGCGGAGCTGGTCGAGAGTAGGAAGCCCGTCTGGGCCGGCGGGGCGCTGTGTGCCCCCGACGAGGTGAGTTCTACCCAACCCCCCCTCCCGTGTCAACGGCCTCTAGTTAAAAATCTTCGATTTCGCCTCCACAGGGGTCTAGAGCGCTGAAAACGCTCGATTCTTTTTCGGACCAAAAACCTCCCGGCATTCACGCAAGCGTCACGGTGAAGGATTCGTGACGACCTAGCGGGGCCCCAAATAGGCATGGGGGCCTAACGAAGACTGGCTGGGCCGCCCCATCCGCCAAGCCCGGGCTTGCCGCGATATTGCCTTGAGGCATTGGCAATGTGCGCTGAGAGTCGCGCGCGATTGACTTGGGGGGCTAAGGCCTCAAAGATCGCGCCATATAGAGCGCTTGCCTGCTACCTGCTGGCAGGACGTGCGTGGCCAGTCATGGTTTGCGCACCAGATGGGGGATGGAATACGCGTGTTGGACCGGCGCCGCCATGCACCTGTCGGCCGCATCCGCACTGCACGGCCAGTCAGCCGGACGCAGGGCCTGCCGCATGTCTATAGGGGCCGCGCCCGCCGTGCCCTTCCCGACATCTACGATCGCGATCACAACGAGCTGCGCAGGGGCGGGCGGTTTCGCTGGCTGCTCAGCACCTGCTTGGCCGCTACAGTTGGCGCGCTCGCGATCGGCGTGGTGATTTTCGGCTCGCTCGACGGATTGGATACGAGCGAGGGCGTCATTCCTGCGTTGGAGAAGTTCCGGGAAACACGTCTCAGCCCAACAATCCCGGCCGTACGCATGCCGGAGGGGCTGAACTGGAGCCTGCCGAAATCCGACAAGCTGCAAGTAACCGCCGGCGCGCTGGCATCCAAGCATATCATTCATGACCAGGTCCAGGTGCGTCGCGACAACCGGCCGTTCATCCAAATCCGCCCCTATGTCCGCGTTGTGGCGCGGCTTGCCGAAGTCCCGTCTTCAAGCACCGAGAGCATTCCCGCTTTCAATCCGTTCAAACTGTACGCCTCATCATCGGCTGATCGAACGGACGGCGAGGATTCCAGCAACGCCCAGCGATCCGACGTTTCCATTCAGGTGTTCGAGCTCCTAGGCGGCATTCTGCCGGGCGAGGACGGCCAGGAGCTTGAAACCCACGAAGTCGCCGAACTCGTGTCACGCGCCCAGGACTCCGATGCCGATCCGGCCGCCATGCGACCAAGCTTCCCGGCCGAGGGCAACGAGAACGCCGCGGGCGACAGTCCAGTCGCCGCACTGCAGCCCGACGTCAGCCTGGTGCCTGCTCCGAACACGACGTTGCTGTCGAAAACCGTAGCCAGCAATGAAGAGCCGGAGGACCTGGAGGAGACGGAAGTTCGTGTGGTCAAGGCCGCGCGTGGCGATACGCTGGCCAGGATCCTGCAAAGACAGGGAGCGGAAAATTGGCAGGCCCGCGCAATGCAGGAAGCCGCCAAATCGATGTTTCCTGAAAATGCTTTGACGGCAGGGCAGGAAGTTCACGTGACGCTGGTTCCCTCATTGTCCCGCAGCGGAAAATCCGAACCCGCACGGTTCAGCGTGTTCACCGAAGCGCACGAACACAAAGTCACCGTTTATCGTGATGCGGCCGGCGAATTCGTTGCAACGTCGTCACCGTACGACGCCAAGGTCGCACGCGCTGCAATTGGCGAAAGCGATCGCGCGCTCGATTCCAGCCTTTATGCCGGCATCTTTCATGCCGGTCTTCAGCAGAACCTTAACGCCGATACGATCCTGCAGGTTTTGCGCATTCACGCCTATGACGTCGACTACCGGCGACGGATCCGCCACGGCGATTCAATCGATCTGTTCTTCGACGTGAAAGACGATGCCGGACCCGATAGCGTGCCGGGAGAACTGCTCTACGCGGCGCTTACGACAGGCGGCGAGACGCACCGTTTCTGGCGCTTCCGCACGCCGGATGGCGAAGTCGATTATTATGACGAAAAAGGAAACAACTCGAAAAAGTTTCTCATGCGCCGGCCGATCCGTGGCGAGAACATCCGTCTGACGTCAGGCTTCGGCATGCGTCAGCATCCGGTATTCAACGTGCCGCGCATGCACACCGGCGTCGACTGGGCCGCGCCGGCCGGCACGCCCATCCTGGCAGCGGGCAATGGCATCGTCGAGGAAGCCGGACGCAAGGGGCAGTACGGCATTCATGCCCGCATCCGTCATGGCAACGGCTATCAAACAACCTATTCGCATATGACGCGTCTGGGCGAGCAAATGCGGGCGGGCTACAGAGTCCGGCAGGGTGAAGTGATCGGCTACGTCGGCTGCACCGGCGTTTGCTCTGGTCCGCACTTGCACTACGAGGTGCTGGTCAACAGCCGCTTCGTCGACGCCCTGCAAATCCAGGTTCCGCGTGCGCGCCAGCTCTCCGGCAGGCTGCATGCCGAATTCCAGAAGGAACGCGCCCGCGTCGATGACCTCATGCGTCGCGCGCCGGTGATGACTGCCAGCCGCTGATCGCACAGCACGCTGGCCGAGCGCTCCGAAATGAAAAAGGCCGGTTCTCTCGAACCGGCCTTTTCGTTCGCGCGATATCGCTGACCGTGTCAGGCCGCCGCTTTCACCGGCTGCCCATTCACCACGAGATCACCATCCCGCACCGTCACATGCACCGTCTCGCCGTCGCGGATGGTGCCTGCCAGGATCTGCTCGGCAAGCGGATCCTGCACGTGCTTCTGGATGACACGCTTCAGCGGACGCGCACCGTACGCGGGGTCGTAACCGCGATTAGCCAGCCATGTCCGCGCCTCGCCGTCGAGCTCCAGCTTGATCTTGCGATCGACCAGCAGCTTCTGCAGCCGGAGAAGCTGAATATCGACAATCGCCGCCATATCCTCACGCCGCAGGCGATGGAACACGAGAATCTCATCGATACGGTTGAGGAATTCCGGCCGGAACCGGGTCTTCACCTCAGCCAGCACGTAATTACGCGCCGTGGCGAAGTCTTCCCCATCCTTGAGCGCGACGAGATACTCCGCGCCGATGTTCGAGGTCATGATCAGCAGCGTGTTCTTGAAATCGACCGTGCGCCCCTGACCATCCGTCAACCTGCCGTCGTCCAGCACCTGGAGCAGCACGTTGAAGACGTCCGGATGCGCCTTCTCGACTTCGTCGAACAGCACGACCTGGTAAGGACGCCGCCGCACCGCTTCGGTGAGTGCGCCGCCCTCCTCGTAGCCGACATAGCCCGGCGGAGCACCGATCAGGCGGGCCACAGAGTGTTTCTCCATGTACTCGCTCATGTCGAGGCGCACCATCGCGGTCTCGTCGTCGAACAGGAACGCGGCCAGCGCCTTGGTCAGCTCGGTCTTGCCGACACCCGTGGGGCCAAGGAACATGAACGAGCCGATCGGCCGGTTCGGATCCTGAAGGCCCGCACGCGCACGCCGCACCGCCGTCGAAACGGCCTCGACCGCCTCGCGCTGCCCGATCACGCGCTTGCCAAGCGCCTCTTCCATTTTCAGTAGCTTGTCGCGTTCCCCTTCGAGCATCTTGTCGACAGGCACGCCGGTCCAGCGCGACACGACCTGCGCCACGTGGTTCGGCGTCACCGCTTCTTCCAGGAACTCGCCCTTGTCGCCCTTGGCTTCGAGTTCCGCCAGCTCCTTCTCGAGCTTCGGGATCTCGGAGTAGGTCAGCTCGCCCGCGCGCTGATACTCGCCACGCCGCTGTGCCTGCGCCAGATCGTTGCGCGCCTTGTCAAGCTGCGACTTGAGCTGCGCCGCCTTGCCAAGCTTATCCTTTTCCGACTGCCAGCGCACCGTCAGTTCGCGTGAGCGCTCTTCCAGATCGCTCAGTTCAGTTTCGAGTTTCTGCAGACGGTCCTTGGACGCCGCATCGGTTTCTTTCTTAAGCGCCTCGCCCTCAATCTTCAGCCGGATGATCTCGCGATCCAGAGAATCCAGCTCCTCTGGCTTGGAGTCCACCTGCATGCGCAGACGCGACGCCGCCTCGTCGACGAGGTCGATCGCCTTGTCGGGCAGGAAGCGGTCCGTGATGTATCGATGCGACAGCGTCGCCGCCGACACCAGCGCAGAGTCGGAAATGCGCACCTTGTGATGCTGCTCGTACTTCTCCTTCAGGCCGCGCAGGATCGAGATGGTGTCTTCCACCGTCGGCTCATTGACGAATACCGGCTGGAAGCGCCGCGCCAACGCCGCATCCTTCTCGATGTGCTTGCGATACTCGTCCAACGTGGTTGCGCCGATGGCGTGAAGTTCGCCGCGCGCCAACATGGGCTTGAGCATATTTGAGGCGTCCATGCTGCCTTCGGCTGCGCCCGCGCCCACGAGGGTATGCAT
>JAEZBZ010000012.1 GCA_023412745.1 Pseudomonadota bacterium
CCAGCACGCCAGCCAGCGCGGCCAGCGCGACACCGAAGCCATAAGTCAGGGTCATCATGCGCGGCACGTTGATGCCAAACGCGCGAACCAGCGTCGGGTTCTCGGTGGCGGCGCGCAGGTAGCTGCCGAGCTTGGTCTTCTCGATCATGAACCAGGTCGCGAGGCAAACCACGATTGAGATCGCCACCACCCAGGCGCGATACCACGGCAGGAACATGAAACCCAGGTTCGTGCCGCCAGGAATCGGGTTCGTATATGGAAGACCGGAAGAGCCGTAATTCTTGCGGAACAACCCTTCGATGATCAGTGCGAGGCCGAACGTCAGCAGTAAGCCATAGAGATGGTCGAGGTGGTAGAGGCGCGACAGCAGCAGCCGTTCCAGAATGATGCCGGTTACGCCGACGATCAACGGCGCCATTATGAGAGCACCCCAATAGGGAATGCCCAGATACTGCAACAGCATCCAGGCCACGAATGCACCCATCATGTATTGGGCGCCGTGGGTGAAGTTGATCACGTTCAGCATGCCGAAAATGACCGCCAGCCCGAGGCTCAGCAGGGCGTAGAACGCGCCGTTGATGAGGCCGAGCAGAAGTTGGCCGAACAAGGCCTGCGGCGGCACGCCGAGTAATTCGAACATTCCCATCTCCCTCCCCGATCCCCCCTCCAGAGGATCGGGTTGCCGCGAGGGCAGACGCTGTGACGGGCAGCCTGCACTCGCATTTGAAGCACCCGTCCCGTACCGCGCACGGGACGGGATTATGGCGTTACTTCTTCACCAGCGGGCAGTCGCCCTGGTCGAGCGGACGGAAAGCCTCGGCGGCCGGAATCGTGGCGCGAACGTTGTAATAGTCCCACGCACCCTTGCTTTCCGATGGCTTCTTGACCTCGAACAGGTACATATCGTGCACCTTGCGTCCGTCAGCGCGGATCGTGCCTTTTCCGAACAGCGGATCGTCCGTCGGCATTTCCTTCATCTTCTCGACGACCTTGACGCCGTCGGCATCGCTCTTGAGCTCGTGCACAGCCTTGAGGTAGTGCAGGACCGCAGCGTAGACGCCGGCCTGGACCATGGTGGGCTTGTTGCCCTTGTTGGCTTTCTCGAATTCGGCAGCGAAGGCGCGATTGGCGTCGTTCAGGTCCCAATACCAGGCTTCCGTCATCACCAGGCCCTGCGCGGTATTCAGCCCGATCGCGTGGACGTCAGTGATGAACATCAGAAGGCTGGCGAGGTTCTGGCCACCGGAGACGATGCCGAATTCAGCCGCCTGCTTGACCGAGTTGATGGTGTCTGCGCCGGCATTGGCGAGGCCGATGATCTTGGCCTTGGAGGCTTGCGCCTGCAGCAGGAACGAGGAGAAATCCTGCCCCGGGAACGGATGGCGCACTTTGCCCACCACCTTGCCACCGCTCTTCTCTACGACCGCGGTCGTATCGCGCTCCAGCGCGTGACCGAACGCGTAGTCCGCGGTCAGGAAGAACCATGTGTCACCGCCGGTTTTTACCACCGCGTTGCCGGTGCCATTGGCCAGCGCCCATGTATCGTAGGTCCAGTGCACCGTGTTCGGCGTGCAAGCTTTGCCCGTGAGATCGGACGATGCCGCGCCCGAGTTCAGGAATACCTTGTTGCGCTCCTTGGCGAGATTGTTGACCGCCAGAGCAACCGACGAGGTCGGCACGTCGACGACCGTATCGACCTTGTCGACATCGAACCACTGGCGCACGACGTTGGAGCCGATGTCCGGCTTATTCTGGTGATCAGCAAACACCACCTCGATCTTGTCGTGGCACTTGCTCGCCTTGCAGAAATCCTCGACTGCTTTACGCGCGGCCCATACCGAGCCCTGACCGGAGAGATCGGCATAAATGCCGGACTGGTCGTTCAGCACACCGATCTTGATGGTGCCATCGCTGTACTGAGCATGAGCGGCAGTCGCCAGCATGGTGCCGGCCGCCGCGATGATCCATTTCTTCATGAGATCCTCCGTCCTCCACTCAACTTTTTGTTCTAAACACCGAGATAGGTTTCCAGCTTGCTCTTGTTTGCGGCCAACTGGCTGTTTTCGATCATGTCGACGACCTGGCCGTGCTCGACGACATAATGGCGATCGGCCACGGTGGCCGCGAAATGGAAGTTCTGCTCCACCAGCAGAATGGTAAAGCCCTTGTTCTTCAGCGTATGCAGGATGCGGCCGATGTGCTGCACGATCACCGGCGCAAGGCCTTCGGTCGGCTCGTCCAGCAGCAGCAGGTCGGCGCCGGTGCGCAGAATGCGAGCGATCGCCAGCATCTGTTGTTCGCCACCCGACAGCTTGGTGCCCTGACTGGCACTGCGATCCTTCAGCGCCGGAAACAACTGGTAGATTTCCTCGGCGCTGAGGCCGCCCTGTTTGACCACCGGCGGCAGCAGCAGGTTTTCGCGCACATTCAGGCTGGAGAAGATCCCGCGCTCTTCGGGCGTATAACCGATGCCAAGCTGGGCGATTTTGTCGGAAGGCCAGGAGATGGTTTCCTGACCGGTGTAGGCGATCGATCCTCGGCGCGAGCGGATGATGCCCATGATGGCGCGCATGGTCGTGGTCTTGCCGACGCCGTTGCGCCCCAGCAGCGTCACGACCTCGCCTTTCGGGACCTCGAACGCCATGCCATGCAGCACGTGGCTTTCACCGTACCAGGCATGCAAGTCCTTGACGGCCAGAAGCGGCTGCGTGTCAGGCATGCGCCACCTCTCCGGATTCGCCGGCCCGGCCATCGCCGGAACCCATGTAGGCCTCGATCACCTGCGGATCGCGCGAGACCTCGGAATATGGGCCTTCAGCCAGGATTTCCCCGCGCGCCAGCACCGTGATGAAGTCCGACAGGTCGGACACCACCGACAGGTTGTGCTCTACCATCAGCACCGTGCGGTTCGCGGCCACCCGGCGGATCAGCGCAGAAATACGGCCGATGTCCTCACGGCCCATGCCGGCCATCGGCTCGTCGAGCAGCAGCATCTCGGGATCGAGCGCCAGCGTCGTGGCGATTTCCAGCGCGCGCTTGCGGCCGTAGGGCAGTTCCACCGCCTGCAGATGCGCATAGGGGCCGAGCCCGACATCCTCCAGAAGCTGCAGCGCTTCATCGTTGAGAATGTCGAGCGATTTTTCCGACTGCCAGAAATAGAATGACGTTCCGAGTTTGCGCTGGAGCGCGATGCGAATGTTTTCCAACAGCGTAAGGTGTGGGAACGTCGCCGAAATCTGGAAACTGCGGACCAAGCCGAGCCGCGCGATATCAGCCGGACTCAGGTTCGTGATGTCCTGGCCGTTATAGCGAATGGTACCGGTCGACGGCGGGATGAACTTGGTGATCAGGTTGAAGCACGTCGTCTTGCCGGCGCCATTGGGGCCGATAAGCGCATGAATCGTACCGCGCCTGACCTTCAGATTGACGTTCTTGACCGCCCAAAGGCCTTTGAAATTCTTTGAAAGATCGGTCGTTTCAACAATGTAATCGATGGACATGCGGGGGCGAAGGACCCTGTTCCCAGCTTTAGGTTTCCTCAACCGCGTTGACCGCGAATTTTTCCGTATTGTGCATTGCAAGTCAGACGGAGGCAATAGCGGCTGCACATCGGCATCGCTATCCGACTATCGTTTAGTTGGCTTTTGGAGACTTTTGGTTTTGGGGCGGATCAGGCTTTTGCCGCCGGTCCCGCTACATCCCCATGCCGCGATGCAATAAGAGCCGCGACGAAGATCAGCGCCTGGACCAGCACGATGGTCGGACCCGTCGCGCCATCAATATGGAAGCTGATTAACACGCCGGACACGCTGGCGCCGATGGCAACCGCGCAGGCAATCAGCATCATCGTCTCGAACCGCTTGGTCAGCAGAAAGGCCGTCGCACCTGGCCCCACCAGCATAGCCACGACAAGAATGATCCCCACCGCTTTCAGCGATGCGACGATCGCCAGCGACAGCAACGCCAGCAAACCATAATGCAGCGCACGGACAGGCAAGCCCAGCGCCCGGGCATGCTGTTGATCGAAGCAATACACCAAAAGATCGCGGCGGAAGACGAGAACGGTTAGCAGCACGCCGATCGTGATCACGATGGTCTCGACGAGTTCGCTATCCGTCACGCCGAGCAGGTTGCCGAACAGCACGTGCGACAGGTGCTGTTCCGTATCCACCTTGGTAAACAGCACCAGTCCGAGCCCGAACATACCGGCGAACACGATGCCCATCGCCGTGTCTTCGCGAATGCGGCTGTTCTCTTTCAGGTAACCGGTCAGCGTCGCGCAGGTGAGCCCGGCGGCAAACGCGCCAACCGACAGCGGCAGGCCCAGCACGAACGCCAGCACGATGCCCGGCAACACCGCATGCGAAACGGCATCGCCCATCAGCGACCAGCCCTTCAGCACCAGATAGCAGGACAGTACCGCCGAGACCGCGCCCACCAGCACCGCCACAAGCAACGCGCGCTGCATGAACGGATAGCTGAACGGCACCGTGAAGATCTCGACGAGGCCCATCATGGCGCGACATCTCCGCCTGCCTGCGACCTTCGTCTCTGGGCGAGGACGCCGTGCTTCGGCGCGAACACGAACGCCGTCAGGAAGGTGAGCGTCTGCAATGTGACGATGACGCCGCCAGTCGATCCGTCAAGAAAATAGCTGATGTAGGTGCCGACTGCGCTGGTCGTTGCGCCGATGGCGACGCTCAAGCCAATCAGTTGGCCGAAGCGATCCGTAAGCAGATAGGCCGTTGCGCCCGGCGTGATGACCATTGCGATGACCAGCGCCGCGCCGACCGTCTGCAACGCCGTGACCGCCGAGGCACTGAGCAGCGTGAAAAACAGCCCCTTCAGCAGTGTCGGCTTGAGACCGATGGTACGCGCGTGGCTTTCATCGAAAAACACCACCATCAGGTCCTTCCAGACAACCAGCAGGATCAGAAAGGCGACGCCGGCGACGAGAATGACTTGCATGGCATCCTCGTCCGCGATGCCAAGAATATTGCCGAGCACGATCGTCTGCACGCTCACCGATGTCGGCCAGATCGAGACGATCAGCAGTCCGGCGGCGAAGAAGGCGGTGAACACCACGCCGATGACGGCGTCCTCCTTCAGCTTGGAGACGTGCTTGATGCCCCACATGCCAAGCGCCGCGATCAATCCAGCGAAGAACGCACCTGCTGCATACGGCAGATTAAGCAGATAGGCGACGGCAACGCCCGGCACGACGGCATGGGCCAGTGCATCGCCCATCAGCGACCAGCCCTTCAGCATCAGGTAGGCGGACAGAAACGCGCACAGTCCGCCGACCAGCGCGCTGACCCAGATGGCACGGATCATATAGTTGTATTCAAACGGGACGAGCAGCTCGCTCATCATCAGCGATCCTCGTGCGGCCGTGCTTTGGCGACATCGCGGCGGCTGTCATCGTAAAAGACGACCGGGCGCTCATCGTCGGACAGCACCGTCAGCATCCGCCGGTCATCGTCATCGTGCAGATCCGGACCAGCCAGTTGGAAATGGCGCAGCACGCCGCCAAAAGCCCGTTCCAGGTTTGTCTGTGTGAATGTCTCGGCGGTCGCTCCCGCCGCCAGCACCGTGCGATTGAGCAGCACGACCTGATCGCAGAACTCTGGCACGCTGCCGAGATTGTGCGTCGAAACCAGCATCAGGTGGCCGGACTCTTTCAATTCCCGCAGCAAATCGACGATCGCCGTCTCGGTCTTGACGTCGACCCCGGTGAACGGTTCGTCGAGCAGGATAATCCTGGCACCCTGCGCAAGAGCGCGCGCCAGGAACACGCGCTTGCGCTGACCGCCACTCAATTCGCCGATCTGCCGCTTGCGGAAGTCGACCATGGCGACGCGCTCCAGCGCCTCGGTTACGCGTCGCCGATCTTCAGGATAGGGGATGCGCAGCAGGCCCATGTGCCCGTAACGCCCCATCATCACCACGTCTTCCACCAGAACGGGGAAGTTCCAGTCGACCTCCTC
>JAEZBZ010000020.1 GCA_023412745.1 Pseudomonadota bacterium
AAATTGTGCGGCTCAGCTTCAAGGATCATCACGTTTATTCATTCCTCGGCTACGAGATGGACGGCGTGAATGTCTGGATCCTGTTCAAAATCGCGATCATCATGCCGGCGAGCCTGATTTATGCTTGGTGGTTGACGCGGCAGATGCAGAAATACCGGGTGTCTGCAGACGAGGTAGAAGGTGCTCTTGCGCCGGCAACCGCGCCTCCCGGCAGCGATCGCGGCAAGACCACTGCGGACACAAAGATCTGAGGTTGCGCTCTTGGCCTGCCTGCAATCACCGCGATCAAGATAATTCTGGAGGTCACTTGGCACAGGAACAGGCGACGCCGCCAAATGCGCCCCAAAGCGAACGGGCTCAAATTCTCAAGCTGGTGCTTGAGGTGTCGCCAATCGCCATTTTCTTCCTGGTCAACAGCTACTACGGCATCTACGCCGGCACCGGCGTTTTCATGGTGGCGACGATCATATCGCTCGTTGTTTCTCGCTCCGTCCTCGGCCGCATTCCGATCATGCCGCTCGTGTCGGGCATCTTCGTTGTGACATTTGGAGCACTTACCTTGGTGCTTCAGGACGCAATTTTCATCAAATTGAAGCCCACGATTGTCAACGCACTGTTCTCTATCATCCTGTTCGGAGGCCTGCTATTCGGGCGTCCTCTTCTGCAGACCCTGATGGGCGATATGTTTCAGCTCAACCGTGAGGGATGGACGGTGCTGACCTTCAGGTGGGCCTGCTTCTTCGCCGTTCTGGCCATAGTCAACGAGATCGTCTGGCGAAATTTCTCCGAAAGCTTCTGGATCAGCTTCAAGATCTGGGGGATCATGCCACTGACCATGGTCTTCGCGCTTGCCCAGCTCGGGGTCATCCAGCGCTACCAAAAGCCCGACACGCTCTCTGATTGATGTTCAATTTTATCGCGTGTTTCGCATTCTGATCGTCATGAAATGATTGCTTTTTTGCGAACGGTTCAACAATGTGGGCTAGATGCAGTTTGCTGACTGATGTTCAGTGACACAGCATGGCCGAATGGCAACATTCGGCTGTTATGACTATTGGGCGGGCAACGGGGTGCCTAGCGCTCCCGGCAAATCAGAGGGACGGCTTGGAGTAATGTCGCGCGAGAAGACGACTGATCGATTGGATAAATCCACAATTCATTTGCTGCATCGCGCGAGCCAGTGTGCGAGCGATATTTTCCAGGAAGAGATCGCCGGAGATCTGACGCCGCGTCAGTTTGCGATCCTCCTCACTGTTTCCAATAATGAAGGTCTCAGCCAGACGCACCTCGTCGAGCGGACCGGAATTGATCGCTCGACGCTTGCCGACGTGATCCGCCGTATGCTCAAGAAGGGACTGCTTCAGCGCCGCCGCACCCGCGAAGACGCGCGGGCATACGCTGTCAAGCTGACTGAGGAAGGTTGGCGCGTCCTCAAGGCCGCGGAGCCGCTTGCCCGCAAGGCCGATGAAAAGATTCTGTCAGCGCTCTCCCAAAGGGAGCGTGATCGCTTTGTGAAAAGCCTGACGCAGATCGTGCGCTCTCTCGAAGAAGACGCGTCTTAATAGTGTAAGCGCATTCATTGATGCGCCTCGCTTCAATTTGAAATGACAAAGGGCGAGCCTGAAGCTCGCCCTTCATTTTGCATGCGCTAGGCGCCTCGCTTGAAGCACTCAGGCTGTTTTGCGAAGCAGATCGCGATTGATCAGCGTCTCCGCGATCTGAATGGCGTTCAGCGCCGCGCCCTTCAGCAGGTTGTCAGCCACGATCCACAGGACGAGGCCGTTCTCGACGGTGCTGTCCTCGCGAATGCGGCTGACGTAGGTGGCAAATTCGCCCGCAGCGTCGACCGGCGTCACGTAGCCGCCGGGCTCGCGCTTATCGACGACCATCACGCCCGGCGCTTCACGCAGAACGTTGCGTGCTTCTTCAACCGTGATCGGCTTTTCGAATTCGATCGTGACGGCTTCGGCATGGCCGACGAATACCGGCACGCGAACGGCGGTCGCGGTCAGCTTGATTTTCGGGTCCAGGATTTTCTTGGTCTCGACCAGCATCTTCCATTCCTCTTTTGTGTAGCCGTCTTCCATGAAGACGTCGATGTGAGGAATGACGTTGAAGGCGATCTCCTTCGGGAACTTCTTTGGCTCACGCTCCTGGCCAGGGACGTACTTGCCCTTGGTCTGGTGCCACAGCTCGTCCATCGCGTCCTTGCCGGCGCCGGAAACCGACTGATAGGTCGAAACCACCACGCGCTTGATGGTTGCGAAGTCGTGCAGCGGCTTGAGCGCCACGACAAGCTGCGCCGTCGAACAGTTCGGATTGGCGATGATGTTCTTCTTGCGGAAATCGCGCACGGCATCGGCGTTGACTTCCGGAACGATCAGCGGAACGTCCTGGTCATAGCGCCAAGCCGACGAGTTATCGATCACCGTGCAGCCCTGCGCGGCAATCCGCGGAGACCACTCCTTGGATACGGTTCCACCGGCCGACATCAGGCAGATGTCGGCGCGCGAGAAATCGAACTGCTCCAGGTCGAAGCATTTGAGCGTTTTGTCGCCATAGCTGACTTCCGTTCCAATCGACCTGCGCGAGGCGATCGGAAACACTTCGTCGGCAGGAAACTGCCGTTCGGAAAGTACATTCAGCATTTCGCGGCCCACGTTGCCCGTGGCGCCGACGACGGCAACCTTATAGCCCATGGTATTTGGCTCCTTGATACGGCCGGCGATGGCCGGTCCGAGTCGGACCACTTAGACGATTTGTG
>JAEZBZ010000027.1 GCA_023412745.1 Pseudomonadota bacterium
GTACGGCACGCTGTCGATCGGGGCGATGGTCTACCTGGCGCTGATCCCGCTCAGCATGCAGCGCTACAAGCGCAAGATGCATGAGATGGAAATGGAGACGTCCACCGCTCACGGGCCCTCCACGCCGACGCTGGTCTCAGACGGATCGCAGTCCGACCGCGCCAAGGGCTGAGCGCACCCAAAGGATAAGCAGCTACCGCGTCTCTTCCGGGGCGCGGCGGTAGATGTCGTCGGAACGCAGGATGTCGTCCTCGCCGAGATAGCTGCCGATCTGCACCTCGATCAGCTCCAGCGGTACGCGGCCTGGGTTTTCAAGCCGGTGCCATTGGGTGGCGACGATGTAGACGCTCTCGTTCTCGCGCACGAGCGTTTCGCTGTCGCCGACGGTGACCTTGGCGGTGCCGTGCACGACCACCCAGTGCTCCGAGCGGTGATGATGCATTTGCATGGACAGCTTGCCACCCGGGTTGACGTGCAGCAGCTTGACCTGGAAACGCGGGCCGATCGACAGCGTCTCGAAGTAACCCCACGGCCGATAGCTGCGCAGATGCTGCTCGGGCTCGGTGCGGCCTGCAGCCTTCAGGCTCGCGACGATTTTGGAGACATCCTGGGCGCGTGAGCGATCCGCGACCAGCAGCGCATCGGGCGTGTCGACGATGACGAGGTTCTCGACGCCGAGCGTTGAAACCAGATGCTTGTCGCTATGCACGTAGCAGTTGGAGGTATCCTGCAGCACGGCCTCGCCGCTGGCGTAGTTGCCATGCGCATCGTGCGGCGCCAGTTCCCATAGCGACGACCATGAACCGACATCGTTCCAGCCGACATCGACCGGCAGCATGGCCGCAGCCGAGGTTTTCTCCATCACCGCGTAGTCGATGGAAATGCTCGGGCTTGCAGCGAACGCGTCGGGCGCGAGACGCAGGAAGCCGAGGTCGGTGGTCGCCGCTTCAAAGGATTTCTGCGCGGCCGAGAGCACATCCGGCGCGAAGCGTTGAAGCTCGTCCAGGAAGGTGCGGGCGTGCAGCACGAAGATGCCGCTGTTCCAGAAATAGCCGCCATCGTCGATATAACGCTGGGCGGTGGATGCGTCGGGTTTTTCGGTGAACGATGCGACGGCGAACGCCGATCCGCTAAAGCCAGCGAGCGGCTGTCCACGCTTGATATAGCCATACCCGGTGTGCGGCGAGGCGGGCATGATGCCGAACAGCACGAGCCGGCCTGAGCTGGCGACCTTGGCTGCCTGCTGGACGGCCGAGACAAAACGCTGCTCGTCCTTGATCGCGTGATCCGACGGCATGACGACCAGGATCGCTTCGGGATTTTCCGCAATGGCGCTGAGTGCCCCGACCGCGACGGCGGCGGCCGTGTTGCGCGGGACGGGTTCCAGGATCACCGCGCGTGCGGTGATCTGCTGGCGATCAAGCAGCTCCTTGACCAGGAAGCGGTGGTCGGAATTGCACAGGATGGTGGGGCTGCGAAACGTCGCTCCGGGCTTCAGCCGTTGCAACGTCTGCCCAAGCAGGCTTTCGCCGTCGCCATTGAAGCGAATGAACTGCTTGGGAAACATCGCCCGCGACAGTGGCCACAGGCGGGTACCGGACCCGCCCGAAAGAATTACCGGAAAAATACCATCCATTCCGATCACCGTCGCCTTCGGCCAACACAGCCCTCGCCCGAGCACTTTTGCCGGGGATCGATCTCGCCACAGCATCGCGCCCTGCGGCTTAGCACTGGCGCGATTATACCGATGTAAGGTTGAGAACCTATGTCGCTTGATTTTGGGCGGTTTCAGCGGCCGGATGACGGCCGCTGCATCAGCCGGTCACGCAACGAGCGCAGTGCATCGGATGCCTGCTGATTGGTCTCGTTGACCGGCGGCGGGACACCGCGCACCGCCGGTTGAGGCGGACGGTGTGATGGTGGAGGAGCTTCCGGCCGGCCAGGTCCGTCCAGGCGCCGGGCTAGGCGGTTTTGCTGATATCCGGCAGGATAGCCGGCGTGCGGCGCTCCCATTTCAGCCGACGCATGGCCTGCATGTAGAGCCGGATGAGCGTCACCGGCGTTTGGCATCGCAAGCGTTTCCGCCAGCATCGCCATGTTCTGGTTGGCATCGCCGCCACCGGCGCCGGACGCACGCCAGCGTTCCACGATCTGGTCGAGGAAACCTTCGTCGCCGACTGACTTCTGCCACTTCTCGCTGAAGCGCGCGGTCGAGCTGCGCGGTAGCGCGTTCGCAGGAAGTTCGTCGAACTTCATGCGGACCGGCAGGGCGACGCCGTCGCCGAACGCGATCGCTTCTCGTTGGCCGAGCGCGGGCAGGAACTCGAGCAGGCCGGAGCCGGTGTCTGAGACCGCCGACTGCACGATCTGCTGGTCGCGGTCATTCGACATGCGCAGTGCAAAGACGGTGTTGCACTGGGACAGGATGGTCGGGTCGATTTCCGCCGGGCGCTGCGTGACGATGCACAGCGAGGCGCCATACTTGCGGCCTTCCTTGGCGATCTTGGCGATCGCGCGCTTGCAGGGCTCGAAGCCAAGGCTCGGATTGGCCGGAACGTAGCGATGCGCTTCCTCGCACACCAGGGTCACCGGAACCTGGCCTTCACTCCATAGCGCGAAGTCAAACGTCATGCGGCACAGAACCGACACGACGACGTTGACGATCTCGGTCGGCAGGCCGGTTAATTCCAGAATGGTGATCGGCTTGTTGTTGACCGGAACGCGGAAGATCTGGCCGAGGATCTGCGCCATGCCGTCGTAGACGGTTAGCGAGCCGAACATGAACGCATAGCGCGCGTCCTGGCTGATGATGTCGATGCGGCTCTTGATCTGGCGATAAGGATGCAGGTCGCGCTTGTTCTCCAGCTTGCCCATGCGCTCATCGATCAGCGCGGTCAGATCGGAGATGCGATAAGGTACTGGCGTATCGACCGTGAAACGGCCGGGATCGGGCGCGCCGCGGCGCAGCGCCTGGGTTTCCTTGGCGCGGCCCATGGCGTAGCGGCTCTTCGCGATCGGAATGAGCTCCTGCAGGATCTCGACTTCCGCCTTGCGGCCTTGCGTATCGCCGATCAGGACCTCGACCGCTTCCTCGAACGTCAGAAGCCAGAACGGAAGCTGCATGTTGCGCGGCGAGAGCACTTCCGCCCATTCGGTGAAGGCGGTAGCGTACTCGTTGTGCGGATCGAGAAGAACGATGTGGGCGGCGGGGTTTTCCTGCAGGATCGAGCGCAGGATCAGCGCCGTGGTGCACGACTTGCCGGTGCCGGTGGTGCCGAGGATAGCGAAGTGCTTGCCGAGCAGATCGTCGACCTTGATCATGGCCGAGATGCCGGCATCCTGACGCAGCGAGCCGACCCGCACGCTGCCTCTGCTGTCACCGCAGAACGCCATTTCCAGCTCGGCCTTCGAGGCCACCCGCACGCGATCGCCGAGCGAGGGATAGATGGTGACGCCGCGATTGAATGATCCGGCGCGGCCGTTGCTGCTCTTCCACAGCTCGCCGACGAGCCCCAGCTCCGCGATCCACAGTTCGCTCTCGCCCTCGCGCTGCGCGGGAACCGGAACGCTGAGCGCGGATACGATGGCCAGAACGGCGGTATTGGCCTGTTCGATGACCAGCAGTGTGCCCATTTCGGGCCGATGCTCAGGACCACGCATGCGTAGATCGTGCGCTGCGTCCAGCAGGACGACAGCCTTCGATCCGGTCACCGACACGATCCGTCCAATCGACGAATCCGTCGTCCAGCTATCGTGGCTGATACCTGACGCGGCCAGCTGCATCTCCCCCTCCTGGCGCTCTAAATACCGGTTGCATGAACGGCATCACGAGCCTGCGCCATCGGCATTTGATGGCCCCCCGGCAGGATCACGGCAACTTCGGTACCCTGTGATTTCATGCTGCGAATTTCCAACCGACCGCCGTGCAGCTCGGCGAGCGCCTTGGCGATCGGCAGCCCGAGACCGGCTCCTTCGCGCCAGCGCGAACGCGTTCCGTCGACCTGTCCGAAAGGCATCAGCGCGACGTTAATCTCTTCCTCGCTCATGCCGATTCCGGTATCGCGGACGACGAGAACGGCGCCACCGCCATTCATGCGCATCGCTTCAACGGACACGATCCCGCCTTCGCGGGTGAACTTGACGGCATTGCTGACCAGGATGTCCGCGATCTGGTTCAGCTTCTTGGGATCGCCGCGCACCGGCTGCATGGCGGCATCGATGCGGTATTCGATCTGGATGCCGGCTTCTTCGGCGGCCGAACGGAAGCGCGTGATCGCGCCATCTACGATCTCGCCGATACTGACGTCATGCGCGTCCAACGCGAACTTGCCGCTCTGGATCTTCGACATGTCGAGAATATCGTTGATCACCGACAGCAGGTGTCCGGCCGCGTCATGGATTAGCGACGCGTACTCGATGATGTCCTGGTCCTGCAGGCGGCGGCTTTGGTGCTCGCGCAGCAGCTTGGAAAAGCCGATCACCGTGTTCAGCGGTGTGCGCAGCTCATGACTCATATTTGAAATAAATTCTGACTTGACCTTGCTGGCGAGCTCGGTCTCGATTCGGGCCGAATGCTCAGCCACGCGCGCGCGGTGCCGGAGAATGGCATCGCCGAGCATGAGCGAGTACTCGCTCATTAACGAATTGCTTTTGTTCGTCCCGAGTGAGCCACTTAGCATGCAACAGCCAGAATTGTTTACGCCGCGCCTGCCCGAACGCTAGCAGGAGAGCAGCTAAGCTGAGGTTAATCTCAGGACTGATAAATGTGGTTATGCTGCTAACGCGCGGACTACCATGTCGTTTGTGCCGGAATTCGGAACTCTCGTAGCTTATACAATAGCTTGCGCCATCCTGTTCCTGACGCCGGGACCGGATATGAGCCTGTGTCTGGCGAAAACCATCGCGGGTGGGCGGCGCACGGGCATAGCAGCCATGCTCGGTTCGAACATGGGCTGCCTGGTGCATACGCTCCTGGCCGCGATTGGTCTTTCGGCACTGCTGGCAGCCTCGGCGACTGCATTCATGGCCGTGAAAGTTATTGGCGCGCTTTATCTATTGTGGCTCGCCATCGATGCGATCCGGTCGGGATCGGCGCTCAATGTTTCGATACGGGGCGCCAAAGCGCAAGCCTTCTGGAAAACCTTCATGGTCGGGCTCGGGGTGAACCTGACCAATCCGAAGGTGGTGCTGTTCTTCGTGACGTTCCTGCCGCAGTTCGTGCGCGCGGGTGATCCGGATGCGGCGGGCAAGCTGGTGTTTCTCGGCGCCTACTACGTTCTGTTTACCCTGCCGTTCGGTTTCCTGATCGTGCTCGGCGCGGAGAGCCTCGTCGGCTATCTCAGGGGCCGCAAACGCGTGCTGCGCGCCATCGACTGGACTTTCGCCGGCGTCTTCGGTTTCTTCGCAGTGCACATCCTCACCACCCAGAGCCGCTGACGCGCGCCTATGGGCGCATGCTGCGCCGGCATGCTATGATCCGATCAGGCGGACGCTGAAGATCCGCAAAAAGGCAATTACCGGGCAGAGGAAGCCAAGGAGGAGCGCGTGTCAGCCAGCTTCATGCCGCGCGATTGGGATAGCCAGCCTCGCTATATCGATGCCGGATACAAGTCGACGGTCCTGCGCGGGCCGACAAAACCCCTCATTCCGATTCGCCAATCGCTGTCCGAGCTGACCGGACCGGTCTACGGCCACGATAGCGTCGGGCCGACCGATGCCGACCTGACCGTTAACGGGCGTCGCAACGGCGAACCGCTCGGTGAACGGATTATCGTCACCGGTCGCGTTCTGGACGAAAATGCCCGGCCGCTGCCCGGTACCCTGATCGAGATCTGGCAGGCTAATGCCGCGGGCCGCTACGTCCATGTCGTCGACCAGCACGACGCGCCGCTCGACCCCAACTTCTTCGGCGGCGGTCGCTGCGTCACCGACGCGGAAGGCCGCTACCGCTACATGACGATCAAGCCGGGCGCGTATCCCTGGGGCAACCACCCCAACGCCTGGCGGCCGAACCATATTCACCTGTCGCTGTTCGGGCCGAGCTTCCTTACCCGGCTGGTGACGCAGATGTACTTCCCGGGAGATCCGCTGCTTGAACTCGATCCGATCTATAAAAGCGCGCCGGTCCATACGCGCGAGGCCATGATCGCGCGCTTCTCGATCGAGGCCACGCAGCCGGGATACGCGCTCGGCTATGAGTTCGACATCGTGCTGCGGGGCCGCCACGCCACCCCGATCGAGGACTAGACCGGCATGACGCTGAAACAGACCCCCTCGCAGACGGTAGGGCCTTTTTTCGCCTACGGGCTCACGCCGGAGCAGTACGGCTATCCCTTTCGCAGCATCGCCGATGGCGACCTGAAGGCCGTTGACGCGGATGGCGAACGCATCCGTATCGAGGGCCGCGTGTTTGACGGTGAGGGCAACACCGTTCCCGACGCGATGATCGAGATCTGGCAAGCGGACGGCCAGGGGCGTTACGCGCACCCCTCCGATCCGCGCGGTTCCAACTCGCAGTTCAAAGGTTTCGGCCGCACCGGCACGGGCACGGACCCGGCACATCGCTTTATTTTTCAAACCGTGAAGCCGGCCTCGGTGGATGGCGCGCAAGCACCGCACGTTAACGTCATCGTGTTCATGCGCGGGCTGCTGCTGCACGCCTACACGCGTATCTATTTTGCCGATGAAGCGGCCGCCAATGCGCGCGATGCCGTGCTGATGTCGGTGCCGGACGATCGCCGAGGGACGCTGATCGCAGAGCGCGAGGAGACGCCGACCGGTGTCGTCTACCGCTTCGACATCCACATGCAAGGCGATTGCGAAACGGTGTTCTTCGACGTCTGAGGCCTTGTGCGCGCGCCGTCAGAAATGGCCGCGCGTGCGCAGGAACTCGTAAATCCCGTCAGCCAGCAACTCGGGCGCATCGGTGCCGCCTTCCAGCCGCATCTCGGGTGCCTGAGGAGGTTCGTAGCCCGATGAGATGCCAGTGAAGTTTTGGATCTGGCCGGCGCGCGCCTTCTTGTACAACCCCTTCACGTCGCGCTGCTCGCAGATCTCCAGCGGCGTATCGACGAAAATCTCCAGGAACTCGCCGTCGCCGAAAAGCTCGCGCGCCATGCGCCGTTCCGCTTCGAACGGCGAAATGAACGACACCAGCACGATCAATCCGGCATCGACCATCAGCTTGGCGACGTGCGCGGTGCGGCGGATGTTCTCGACGCGGTCGGCATCGGTGAAGCCGAGATCGCGGTTGAGGCCGTGACGCACGTTATCGCCGTCGAGAATGAAGGTGTGCCGCCCGTGCGCCTGCAGCTTTTGCTCCAGCAGGTTGGCGATGGTGGATTTGCCGGAGCCGGACAATCCGGTGAACCACAGGCAGCAGGGCTTCTGCGCCTTGAGTTCGGCTCGGGATTGGGGCGTGACGGAAATCGACTGCCAATGCACGTTGGTGGCACGCCGCAGACCGAACCGGATCATGCCTGCACCGGCGGTCTGATTGCTGAGCCGGTCGATCAGGATGAATGCGCCGGTTTCGCGGATCGTATCATATGGATCGAACGCGATCGGCTCCTGCGTCTCGATGTTGACCACGCCGATGTCGTTGAGGCTGAGCGTCTTGGCGGCGAGCTTCTGGAAGCTGGTGAGGTCTTCCTTGTGCTTGATCTCGGTGACACTGGCCGAAGCCGTGCGCGCGCCGATCTTCAGCAGGTACGGGCGGCCGGGCAGCAGCGGCTCGTCATGCATCCAGACCAGATGCGCGGCGAACTGGTCGGCGACCTCCGGCCGGTTGTCCGCCAGCACCAGAAGATCGCCGCGCGAGGCATCGACTTCATCGGCGAGCGTCAGCGTCACGGCATCGCCGGCGCGGGCTTCATCGAGGTCGCCGTCGTAGGTGGTGATGGACTTGATGCAGGAGCTGCGCCCGGAACCGGCGACCACAATGGCGTCACCTGGACGGATGACGCCGCTGGCGATCGTGCCGGAAAAGCCGCGGAAATTCTGGTCCGGACGATTGACCCACTGAACGCCCATGCGGAACGGCTTGTCGACAGCCGCGCGCCGCACGGGTGCATCCTCCAGGTGTTCGAGCAGGGATGGGCCGTCGTACCAAGGCATCGCATCGCTGCGGGCGATCACGTTGTCGCCGAACCGCGCCGACACCGGAATGGCGACGATGCTGTCGAACCGCAGGTTCTCCGCGAAGGTCCGGAACTCAGCCACAATATCCTCAAACCGCGTCTCGTCATGGCCGACGAGATCGATCTTGTTGACTGCCAGCACGACCTGTCGAATGCCGAGCAGCGAGGCGATGAACGCATGTCGCCGCGTCTGGATCAGCATGCCCTTGCGCGCATCGACCAGGATGATGGCGAGATCGGCGGTCGAGGCGCCGGTCGCCATGTTGCGCGTGTACTGCTCGTGACCCGGCGTATCGGCGACGATGAACTTGCGTTTCGGCGTGACGAAAAACCGGTAGGCGACATCGATGGTGATGCCCTGTTCGCGCTCGGCCTGCAGGCCGTCGACGAGCAGTGCGAGATCGAGATCGTCGCCGGTAGTACCGTGACGGCGCGAGTCACGGGCCAGGGTGTCGAGTTGGTCATCGAGCACCAGCCGCGTGTCGTACAGAAGGCGCCCGATCAGGGTCGACTTGCCGTCATCGACGCTGCCGCAGGTGATGAAGCGCAACAGATCCTTGTCGTGCGGCTCGGTGCCGGAGGCGACCGGCGCAACGGATGTTGGTGTTTCCCGCTGCATCAGAAGTACCCCTCGCGCTTCTTCTTCTCCATGGAGCCGGATTGGTCGTGGTCGATCAATCGGCCAGAGCGCTCAGACGAGCGCGAGGCCATCATCTCACTGATGATGTCATCGAGCGTCTTCGCGTTTGAGGCAACGGCGGCGGTGAGCGGATAGCATCCCAGGGTACGGAAGCGGATATTGCGCAGGGCCGGCGCCTCATCGGGCAGCAGCGGCAGGCGATCGTCGTCGACCATCAGGAACTGGCCGTCGCGTTCCACCACGGGGCGCGGCTTGGCGAAATACAGCGGCACGATCGGGATCTGCTCGGCGGCGATATATTGCCAGATATCGAGCTCGGTCCAGTTCGACAGCGGAAACACGCGGATCGATTCACCCGGTCGGATGCGTGTATTGTAAAGGTTCCAAAGCTCCGGCCGCTGGTTCTTGGGGTCCCAGGTATGCGAGGCCGTGCGGAACGAGAATACGCGCTCCTTGGCGCGCGAGGCTTCCTCGTCGCGCCGCGCGCCGCCGAACGCCGCGTCGAAGCGATGCTGGCTCAGCGCCTGCTTCAGCGCCTGGGTTTTCATGACGTCGGTGTAGGTGGCGGAGCCGTGCGTGAACGGCGAAATGCCGTCCGCCAGCCCGTCGGGATTGGTGTGGACGATCAGGTCCAGCTTAAGCCGCGCCGCCGTTTCGTCGCGGAAGCTGATCATCTCCTGGAATTTCCAGGTAGTATCGATGTGCATCAGCGGGAACGGCGGGCGCGAGGGATGAAACGCCTTCATTGCCAGATGCAGCATGACGGACGAGTCCTTGCCGATCGAATACAGCATCACCGGATTGCGGAATTCAGCCGCAACCTCCCGCATGATGTGGATCGACTCGGCTTCCAGCCGCTTCAGATGAGACGATAGCGTGGACATTCAATCACTTCCGGCATGTGCTGCGCGCGGCCTGCCAAGCGGCTTGTAGTCCGACCGCTAGGGTTCGACAATGGCAGGACAACGGCAAGGTGCGCGTTAGCGACGGTTGCAGGTCTAAAGATGTGGATGTTCAGCGCGTCGGACTGCCGATCGCGCGCCGCTCGTAGACTGGCACATCGAATGTCGCGGAGAACGGCGCGCCATCCTGGCGGGTCGTGCGGACGGTCAACGTCCAGCGGATGCCGTCACCGCGGCTTTTGATGTCACATTCGGGAAAGCCGGTCGGCACTGGGATATCGATGGGGATCCGGGCCATGCCCCGCGTCGCGATCGCGTCGCGCGCGTTCAGCGTGGTGGTGGTTTCGTTCAAGGTGCGAGCGTCCAGACGGCTCGTCGTGCTATTGTTCTTGCGATACTGCACCAGGCGGATTTCCTCGCAGGTCAGGGTGAGCTGCACCGGAGCCGGAACGGACGGTAGTCGCGCCTGAACCCGCCCGCGCAGACGATCGCCCATGAATGCCGGGAGCGTGTCGAGGCGAAGCACAGAGCGCCCGAAGCGCCACCACGACAGCGTTGTCTGCACGGCAAACGTGAGCCCGACGAAGGTGGCGAGAACGAAGATGGCGGCGGCGATCCGGTGGGCCCAGGATACGGCCAGCGCGTCCACGATCTTATCGTAGTTCACCGTTCCGATCAGGGCGAAGGCGCCGCACCAGCCGATTACCCAGAACCACATCAGCAGCGCGGGGACGACATTGGAATGCACGATGCGCCGTGCGGCCCATTCTCTGCGTTCCATCCACGGCTGATTGGGATGGCGGCGGCGGATCGCGGCGCGCAAAGCCTGTTCGGCAGGGCCTTTGAAAAAGGCCAGGTAGAACAAGACGCTGCCGCCGACCGTAAGCCCGAAGCCAAGAATTGTGGCGGCGATAGCGCCAGCGCGGTTCGGATCTCCAGCCACCACCAGCCTGATGCCGTTGATGAACGCCAGTAGTCCCACGATGACGACGAGCCCAAGCAGCCCGGCCGTGAAAACCTTGCCGAAGGTCGACGAACTGAGGATGCGCGGCGGAGGAGGCATGCAAAGTCGGCGTTTTCTGGCCAAGGGCGGCAGTCAAGCCGTCTGAGTATCCCGACCACTGACGAAACGCCAGATCGCAAATGGCGGGCGACAACTGTGTCGAGGGGAGGTTTGAGCGCTAGCGCCGATAGACCGGCACCTCGAACGTCCAGACGTGCGCCGGATCTTCCTTGCCCGATGTGGCGATGCTCAGCATCCAGCGCGTGCCGTTGTCCCATGAATCCATCGCGGAGGGCTGGCCATCGTTTGGAATGGCGATGTCTATGGGGATCACGGCCTTGCCATCGCGCGTCGCAATCCGGCGGACATCGAATTTGGACACGCTTTCGCTCAGCTTGCGATACTCGAACTTCGGGCTGGGTTTGTGCCTGTTTACCGCTGCCGCGCGGCGAACCGCTTCGCAGACAAGCTTGATTTCCAGAGGATCGTTCAGCTTCGGCATGCGGGCTTGCATCTGACCGCGGAACTTGCCACCGATGGTGCCGGGTAAGGTATCGATGCGCAGGACGGCGCGCCCGACCCGCATCCAGCGCAGTGTCGCCCTGATCGCTGCGCGTAGCAGCAGAAATCCGCCGAAAACAAATGGAATGGCGAAAGCTGTGCTGGTCCAGGAGGCCGTCAGCAGTTCGCCGATGGTGGTGAAATTGCCCGCCAAGACGAATACAAGGGCAGTCCACCAGATGATCGTTTCGAGCCACAGGACGATGGCTCTGCCGGCCGTGTTGTGCACCATGCGGCGCGTGGCCCAATCCGCGCGCTGCATCCAGGGCTGATTGAGGAAACGGTTGCCGATGGCCGCCAGATGCGCGTCGCGCCGTCTCTGTATGACGTAGGTGTAATAGAAGAACGCGAGGCTCAGGGCGACAAAGACGGCCACGACGGCTCCCAATGCGGCGATCGTCCGGGGATGTCCTGATGCGAGCCCCGTCAGCCCAGCGGTGAGGCTGTTCAGCCCGGTCGCGCCGAGCAACAGGAACAGACCATGCAGTGCGATGGACGACAGGATGCCGAATATGCCGTGGCGCTTGTTGGGCGTCGGCATCGCGCGGCTCATCGCTTTGACCGATGCGTGGTGAGCGCAGTGTTGATCAGCGCAGTCAATCTGCTGGCGTCGCGGTCCGTCAGCACGAGGTCGATCCCGACCGATCGGCATTGCTCCCATAGCAGGCCACGCTGGCCGGTCGCGCTCCGAAGCCGCACGCGATCTTTTTCCGTCGTCACCGGCAAGGCGCCGTGCCGCCATGCCAGCGCGATGATCCGCTCGGCGTCCTTCTCCGTGAAGGCGTGATGATCCGGCAGGGTGATCGTTTCGGCGACGTCGGCGCCGAGCTTGCCGAGCAGGTTGAAGAAGCGCTGCGGATTGGCGATGCCGGCAAAGGCGACGACGCGCGCGCCGTTGACCCAGTCCGCCTCGCTGCTGGCTTGCGGTGTGCCTTCCAGCACCGGACCGGGAAAATTCTGCTTCAACCACGCGGCGACCTCAGAGGGCCCGGCGCTATCGCCATGCATCGGCGGATGATTGACCAGGATGGCGTCGACCAGATCGAACTGAAACGCCAGCGGCGCGCGCAGTGGTCCGGACGGCAGCACTTCGCCATTGCCGACGCCGCGACGGCTATCGACGACGGCAAAGCGCAGGTTCTTGGCCAGAGACGGATTTTGCAAACCGTCGTCCATCACGATCACGGAGCACGGCTGCGTTGCGTCGAGCATCATCTGAGCGCCGCGTACCCTGTCGCGGCACACCAGGGTGGGGGCATGTTCGGCCAGCAGCAGGGGCTCGTCACCGACCTCGGCTGCGGTATCGGCAACGGCATCGACCCAGCGAGGGGCCGTGGTGCGGCCGCCATAGCCACGCGTCAGGATGGCTGGCCGTTCGCCGAGGCGGATCAGTTCGCGCACTATGGCGATGGTCAGGGGTGTCTTGCCGGTGCCGCCCGCCACCAGGTTCCCAACGCAAATCACGGGAACTGCGACCTGCTCAGGCTTGGCGGACTTTATCCGCCGCTCGGCCGCCCAGCCATAAAGTGCGCTGAGCGGGCGAAGCGCGCGCGCCGTCGCGGAGGGTTTGGGCTGATACCACCAGGAGGGCTCATTAAGACGCACGCCTCAGGCCCTCACGATCGGGGAGAAACGGCAGCAAGGCATCGACTGTCCGCTGCAATGCGCCGGACAACCCCTCCAATGCGGCCTCGGCGCCCGCGCGCCTGCGCGCGAGTTGCCTTTAGTCTTCCATCACAAGCCTGATGGTATCGGCGAGTTCCTGGGGGGAGCGGACTTGCTTGACGGCATTCTGGCGAAGCAGGGCGCGATAGGCGTCGTTGAAATTGATCCAGTGCGGGCCGGTGATGACCGCTGCGCCGTGCTGGATGGCTTCTATGGGGTTATGCCCGCCTTTCGGCACCAGAGATCCGCCGACGAACGCGATCGGCGACAGCGCGTAGAACGTCCCGAGTTCGCCGAGCGTATCGGCGATATAGACATCGGTGCCGGGCTCCGGCAGTGCGCCGTGCGACCGCTGCGTCACGTTCAGACCGTGCTTGCGCATCAGCTCCGCGATGGCGTCGCCACGATCGGGATGACGGGGCACGATGATGGTGCAGAACCCGGGATGAGTGGCCGCCACCAGCTTGTGGGCCACGGCGATGATGTCTTCCTCGCCTTCATGCGTGCTGGCCGCGACGACATGCGGGCGCGATGTCAGTGCCTGCTTCAGCAAGTTGAGAGCATCGGCATCCACGTGCGGTGGAGGCGCGTCGGCCTTGAGGTCGCCAGCGGTCATGACGCGGCGCGCGCCGAGGTCCGCGAAGCGCCGCGACAGCAGCTCATTCTGTGCCAGCACGACATTGAAGCGATTGAAGATCGCCCGCGCCGACGACGGCGAGCGACGCCAGCGGTTGAACGAGCGCGGAGAAACGCGCGCGTTGACCAGCGCCAGCGGGATATCGCGGCTTGCGGCTTCAAACAGCAGATTCGGCCAGATCTCGGATTCGGTGAAAATGCCGATGTCCGGTTTCCAGTGATCGAGGAAGCGGCCGACGAATTCCGGCACGTCGAGCGGAAGGTATTGATGGATGTCCTGCGGGCCGAGCCGGCGCGCGGCGACCTCGGCCGAGGTGACGGTGCCGGTGGTCAGCAGGAAGCGGATATCCGGGCGCTGTTCCCTCAGTGCCGGCAGCAGCGGCAGCACCGCGTTGCTCTCGCCGACGCTGGCTGCATGCACCCAGGCAAGACAGCCATCGGGGCGCGGGATCAGAGGTTGTCCGAGCCGCTCGTTGCGGCGTGAGGTGTCTTCCTTGCCGCGCTTCGCGCGCGACCTCAGCAGCAGCGGCGCGGCCGGTTTGGCGAGGCGCGCGATTGTGCGATATGCGCGCAGCGAAACTCCGGGTTCTGCCGGCGGCGCGTTTGGATCGCGGCTCGGCGGCGTCGCGCGCCTGGGATCGGCGCCGGCCAGCTCGTAGGCCCGCGCCGTGACGCGGTTCAGTTCATCCTGGATTGCAATACGGGCGCGTTCCTGTTCGTCCTCATCTGCATCGCGGGCAACGAGGATCGGACCGCCTGCCACCACCGCAAGTTTGTTGAACGGCAGGTTCAGCGTCATCCGGCTCCAGGTATCGAAGGACTTATAGCGCCGGGTTGCGACGGCGACGGGCATCACAGGCCGGCCGGACATCCGCGCCAGCGTGACGATACCGGTTCCGGCGACGCGCGCGGGGCCTGGCGGAATGTCGGCTGTCATCGCCACGCCGTCGCCGCCGGCCAGCGTGCGCACCGCCTCGCGCAGCGCTTGCGCGCCTCCGCGATCGCGCTGGCGGCCCCCGGCACCTGCGCCGCGGATCATCGGCATGTCGAAATATTCGAGCACCTGGCCGATCAGTTCGGCATCGCCGTGCCGTGCGACCATGCTACGCACGCGCGTGCGGCCGCGATCGACCGCGGGCAGCATCATGAACTGCCCGTGCCACATGGCCAGGATGAAGGGATGATTCGCCTTCGCGAACGCGCCAGTATCGGCCGGTTCGCTGACAACACGGGAAGTTTTGTAGACAAATTGGACGTAGCGCGCGACAAGGCGGCCGGCAAACCGGTTCAGGCGGGCTTTGTCGAAGGGGAGTCCAGCCACCGTCTGGCGTGCCTCTGACCTGTGCGGGAGCGAACGCGGGAGTCTGTTACACCCCTTGATTGAGGTCTCTATAGCGGATA
>JAEZBZ010000030.1 GCA_023412745.1 Pseudomonadota bacterium
CCTCAAAAACTGCCGCGACGCGATCACAGTAGCTTGCTTTCGCGACATGGATCCTGCCCTGCCCGTGAAGACCACGGCTCAGCAGTTCGTGAGCCCGGCTGATGACCGGCAGCAGACGTTCGGGATCATCCCTAATCTCGCCCAGGAACGTTTCTGGCAGTTCTCGGTCGCGGTAGACGGTCTTGCGCGCGCCGCATCGCAAGGCTGACCGCAGAACATCCTCAATGACCTCGCCCGCTTCCGAGGCATCTCGCAGCAGGCCTTCGAGCCGTCGTCTGGTTGGCATCTCTCTCAGGAGCCGCAGCCGGCGGATGAGATCGAACCGACTCTTCCGCACCGGGCGAGCCTTCAGAGCGATTTTGACTGCCTTCCAGAATGACGAGGGATGCTTCGCCAGCTCAAACGCCCAGGCCTTGTCGCCGTGCAACTCCTCCGACCACCCGTCGGCATCGGCGACTTGTGCTATCCAACCCAACGATCCCCGCTTCGACCGAATGACCCCTGCGCGGCGGGCGCCAACGAGCAATTCGGCCAAGAGCCGTTGGGCAACATCCGGGTCCCTCATGAAGTCGCTCAGGAGCTTCGGATGTTCCTTGTCCCGGCTTCTGCCCAATATGGCCAGTGGGTCCACGGCGGGCCGGGCTTGCCAGTCTCGGTGACTGCGGTACCGGTCAAGGGCCTCGAGGATATCCTGCGCGGCTCTGGCAGTTATCTTCGCGCGTTGACACTCGCTCTTCCGCCGGGAACGTGTCGCGAGTTTCTGAACGAGCTTGATCAGCGCGATGGCCGCGTCCTCATCGGCGATCTCATGCAGAATGAAGACAACACGAGCGGGCGGCTCTAACCCAGCGGCCGTGTGGACGGCGACGAACGCCTCAAAGAGAGGCCAATCAATTGACGATTTGAGCGAAATGACTTGCCCTCCATTCCCATTCCACGTCTTGTGATGGACCACGCGTTCGGCGGCAGCAAAATGCGGCGGTGAGCAGCTTCCCCCGTCCGTGACCCGCAACATCATAATGGGAAAGGCCCCCGTCGGATCAACGCGCTGTATGGGACGACAATCTACGGCACGCTTCATTCACTCGGCGCATTTTCATCCGCCCAGAGCGCGGACTCCGAGAGCCGCGCAAGGCTGTTCGACGACCTCCCTCCCCGCTTTCAAGCCCATATACGGCGCAGGGCGGGTAATTTACCGCAATCGGAGTCGCTCTGATCGGCCTCGATCGGGCCAGCGCCTAGCCCCTCGCCCCCGCAGAGGCGATCTCAATCTGACGCATTAGCTTGAGGTAGAGTGTTGACGGGCGCCCAGTCCCCGTCCTGCTGCTACATCGATAATGCGATATCATCGCTGGACCGAGACGCGCACCTCAACGCCTTAGGCGGGTGGACGGCTCGCAGTCGAATTCATATAGTCACCGGCAAGACACAGAGCCACCCAACTCAGGGTGCGGTATCCAGGGCGCTCGATCCCAAAAGGCAACTTTAGCAGTTGCAGCATGCCCTGCCGACCGATAGCGGCTCTGCCGAGATTCCGGACATGGAGCCGAGCTGCCAACACGCCCTGGCTGACATCCCTAGCGATGTCCGCTCGACCTTTAATTTCGCCCGACGAGAAATAGACCGAAAGTGCTCTCGGAAGGGCTGGTCTGTCGAAGCACCGCTCGACAGAATCAGTCAGTTGACCGCAATTTTATTGCATATGCAGTTTGACGGGCAATTAAAAATACAAAATACTATATCCATGGTCATCACTCAGAGGCAACCTGAACTGGACGGCGCACAAATCGTGCGCCCGGCATTGCATGCGGAGGTCATAGAGCGCCTCCGGGACCTTATTGCTGATGGCACGCTGCCCGAAGGCGATCGGCTCAACGAGAGAGTGCTGTGTGACCGGTTTGGAATTTCTCGCACGCCTCTGAGAGAAGCTCTGATCGTTCTTCAAGGCGAAGGCTTGGTGACGCTGAGCCCACGCAAGGGTGCCCATGTCACGAAGATGAGCCTCGATCAGATCCGCGAAACGCTGGAACTGATCGGCGGACTGGAGACGATCGCCGCCGCACACACCTGCAAGCGAGCCTCAGCTGAACAGATCAGAGATATTAAGGCGCGCCACGCCGAGATGGTCGGCTTATTCAAGCGTGGTGATATGCTGGCCTATTTCAAGGTCAATGAATGCATTCATTTGGCGATCGTCGCAGCAAGCGCAAACAGCGAACTTGTCCGGCTGCACGCGACACTGCGGCGGCGCGTCGTGCGGGCGCTCTATTCGCCGCTCATCAAACCGGAACGCTGGCGCGAATCCATCGCCGAGCACGAAGGGTTCATTGTCGCGTTGCAGAAGCGTGACGGTGCCCGTCTCGGAAAATTGCTTGCCGCGCACGCCTTGCGTACTTGGGAGGAAGTTCAAAACAACGCCTATCTATCTGTCGGAAACGTCTGCAAACTGAGTGGGTGGAACAATGTCGAAATCACGTAGCCTCGCAGCGAAGTTCGTGTTGACCCGTCGTGGCCTGATGGCATCGACGGCTGCCTTGATGGCGGCCCCCTATGTGGCGCGTGCCCAAGGCAAAGTTTCCATCCGACTGGCAGTCGGAGACCCTGGCAATTCGTCGGTGGGTGTGACTGCCACGAAGTTCGGCGAGCTGGCCGCCCAGAAGACGTCCGGCCAAGTCGCGGTCCAGGTATTCCCGGACGGCGTTCTGTTCGGCGGCGATCAAAATGCCGCCGTCAACCAGCTCGGCTCCGGTGCACTGCAGGCATTGATCCTGAGCACAAACGTGTTCGCCTCGTTTGAGCCGCGCATGAACGCAATGAGCCTGCCGTATCTGTTTGCGGATTACGGCGAGCTGGAGCGCTACATGGCCGGAGACCCAGGCCAGACGTTGCTCAAGTCGCTTGACCGGCTCGGCATCAATGGCCTTGCGATGATGCTGAGGACCTTCCGTCATACGACGACCCGCGAGCAGCCGATTACGAAGCAGGAGGATTTCCGCGGCCTGAAGCTGCGGGTGCCGAACAATCAGTTGTTCGTGAAGTTTTTCCAGGCGGTCGGCGCGAACCCGACACCGATGGCGTTCTCCGAGGTGTATACCGCCCTTCAGCTCAAGGCCATCGACGGACAGGAGAACCCGGTCGAAGTCCCGCTCGCCAACCGCTTCTACGAGGTCCAGAAGCAATTGAACCTGACCGGTCATATCGGCGACGGCTATATTCTCGCGGTCAACAAGGCGTTCTGGTCCGGCCTGCCGGCTGACGTGAAGCCCGCCCTCGAGCAGGCGGCACTCGAGACCGCTAAGTTCAAGATGCAGTACGATACTTCCGAGGAATCGAAAGTGATCGATCAGCTCCGCAAGCACGGCATGACCGTGAACAATCTCGCGGAAGGTGAGAAGGCAAAACTGCAGAAGGTCAGCCTCGACCTCTATCCTCAATTCGAAAGCATGATCGGCAAGGACTTCCTGGCTTCAAGCCTCAAATTCCTCGGACGGTCATGACGACATCTGGAGGAGCGCCCGTCGGCTCCTGGCGATCGCGAGTTCTCCGGACTGATCGCGCACTTTGGCTTGTGGTTGACGCTGTGCTGCTCGCGTGCGTTGCGGGCATCACGGCTGCAGTGGTGCTGCAGGTGATATCCCGCCTGCTCGGCGCTTCCATTCCGTGGACAGAGGAACTGGCGCGCCTCCTCTTCATTTGGACAGCCTTTCTCGGGATGGCAGTCGGTTTCCGGCGCGTGGAGCACCCTCGCGTCATGCTGATTCCGGACATGTCGCCGGCAAGCTTCCAGATGCTGTTTGTCCAGCTCTATGCGTTTGTTGGGATCGTGTTCTTCTGCGTCGTCGGCTGGTATGGAGTGCTGCTCGTCCGTCAACAGATGGTATTCGGCGAGACCTCTCCTGTCCTGGGCATCGGAATGTACTTGGCCTCGGTTCCGATCGTGATGGCCAGTATCCTCGCCATCCTTGCACTTCTGGTAACCGTCTACGTCGATCCACAAACACGACGGCTCATCCAAACTGAAAGAACGAGTGCATCATGAGCTGGTGCCTGCTGGCAATCTTCTTCGGGCTTTCGGCGCTCGGGTTGCCCTTGGCGGTGGCACTGGGTGCCTCCGCCGTGGCGACACTGTGGCTGTATGACCTGCCGCTCTCTGTCGTGGCGCAGTTCATGTACACGTCCGTCAACAGCTTCCTATTGCTGGCCGTTCCTTTATTCATCCTCGCTGGGCAGATCATGGACCGAGGCGGCCTGTCGGAACGGATCTTCTCTGCAGCCGAGGCTATCGTCGGCCGCCTGCGAGGCGGCCTCGGGCAGGTGAATATCCTGGCCAGTTTTGTCTTCGGCGGGATATCGGGCTCGGCTATTGCCGACGTCACCAGCCTTGGTCCGCTCGAGATCAGGGCGATGACTCGGCGTGGCTATCCGCGCCCCTACAGCGCAGCACTGACGATGGTTACCGCGACCCTGTCATCAATTGTGCCTCCCAGCATTCTGATGATTATCGCGGCTGCTTCGGCCGGGGTTTCCGTCGGCGGCGCATTGGCTGGGGGGCTCGGTCCGGCTGTGCTCCTGCTGATCGGGTTCTTCGCCGTCAATTACATTTGGGCGCGGCGCTACGGCTACGGCAATGAGGTCAAAATGGGACTGCGTGATGTCTCATGGACCATCATGCGCTCGCTGCCGTCGACCGGCGCACCAATCATTATTCTCGGCGGCATGTTCTCCGGCATTGTAACTCCGACAGAAGCGGCGGCACTGGCCGTTGCCTACACGATGTTGGTCGCGGTTTTGATCCACCGCGAGCTTTCACTCACAGAGCTTCCGGGTCTGATGATCACAGCCGGGCGCACAGCGGGAACGGTCCTGCTGATCGTGATGACGGCCAGCGTAGCGAGCTACGTCTTTACGGTGGACGGCCTGCCGCAGCGTATCACGGCGATCGTCCTGTCGCTGACGAGTGACCCGACATTGGTCATGCTGCTGCTATGCTTCGTCTTCGTCCTGGTCGGGATGTTCATGGAAATCATAGCTGCCAGCCTCATCGTTATTCCGGTGCTCATGCCGGTGATCAAAACGGTCGGAATAGATCCACTGCATTTCATCGTGTTTCTCGTCACTGCGCTGTCGATTGGATTGGCGACACCGCCGGTCGGCACCTGCCTGTTCGCCACCTCTCAGATCTCCGGCGTTTCGATCGAAAAGCTGTCGATCGCCGCACTTCCATTCTATGCGGTCAATCTGCTCGTGCTCATGATCGTGGCTGTGGCGCCGCAGGTGGTGCTATGGCCGGTTCGGTTGCTGACCGGCCTGTAAACGCACTCGTGAGGCAAAGGACATGACAGATCTCGTCGCCTTGACGGCGGTGGAAATCGCGCAACGCGTATCGAAAGGCGAACTCACCGCCCGTACGGTCACCCAGGCCTATCTTGATCGTATCGCGTATCTCAATCCGATCGTGAATGCGGTCTGCACACTCGATCCATCTGCTATCGACGCCGCGGCTGCCATTGATCGCCGCCGGGCCGCCGGAGAGCCCGCGCGTCCGCTCGAAGGCGTTCCGGTTCTGGTCAAGGACAACATCGAAACCAAGGGCCTGCGCACCACCTGGGGCTCTCGGTTGATGGAACACCACGTGCCGGTGGAAGACGCCCTGTGTGTCGAGCGATTGCGGGCAGCCGGCGCAGTTGTACTTGGCAAGACCAACACGCCGGAGTTTGCGCACGACGTGAACACCAGCAATTTTCTATTCGGCACAACCCGCAATCCCTGGAACCTGATGGTCACGGCCGGGGGATCAAGCGGCGGCTCGGCTGCGGCGGTGGCGGCCGGATTTGCTCCCATCGCGGTCGGTACCGATCTCGGCGGATCAATCCGGACCCCTGCGTCATTCAATGGCATCTTCGGCATCCGGCCGGCGCCTGGACGCGTCCCGTTTTATCCGGCGGCATTCGCATGGGACACGCTGGTGCCGCATGTCGTAGGTCCGTTGGCAGGGAACCCGGAGGATGCCGCGCTGATGCTGTCCGTGATGGCAGGCCCCGACGACCGCGATCCATCGAGTTTGCCGCGCCAGAACTTGGACTATGTCAAATCCGCTAGCGGTGAGGCCAGCATTGCCGGGCGGCGCATAGCCTACTGCCCGGATCTGGGCGGCGCCGTGCCTGTCGATCCTGACGTCGAAAGCCTCTGCCGGAACGCCGTCCGAACTTTCGAGAGCCTCGGCTGTCACGTGGAGGAGGTCGCCTTCGATGCAAGTGGTCTGCGAGAGATCATCGCTGGCACACGCGGCTTCGGCATGATCGCCCGTTTCGGCGAACGCTTCGCCAAGGACAAGCACCTGATGACTACCCCGCTGCGACGTCAAATTGAGGCGGCACTCTCTATGGATGTTGCGACGATTGCTCGGGCGGAGAAATTGAGGACCGAGTATTGGCATCGGATCCGCAAGCTGATGCAGAAATTCGACTACCTCATCGCCCCCTCCTGCGGAGCGCTGCCCTTTCGGTTGGATCAGCCGCTCCCCGACAAAGTGGGCGATAAACAAATCGAGAATTTCTACGACGTGTTTCTGCTGGCCTATGGGTTCAGCATCACCGGATTGCCGATCGTCGCGATGCCTTGCGGGTTCAGCCAGAGCGGATCTCCGGTGGGTGTTCAGATCGTGGCAAATCGGCATCGGGAAGATCTGGCCCTTGAAGCCGCTTCAGCCTATACTGCGGCGCGGCCTGGAATTATGCGTCGTCCTGCGATCGATCCAGCGCAGGCATTGGCCATTCCTTCAGTCCTCGAAACACTAGGCCTGACAATGGGATCCGCCGCCCCATCTGAGAATTGCGATATCTAGCCCAAGTCTCCATCAGCCTGCGCAACGTAGTCGCCAGAGGCGGATGCGGATCTATTGCGAACCGACAACTTCCGAGCAGTACAGCTCGTGCGGACGTTCGAAAGTTGGAGCGTAGTTCGGTCCTCGGGCATCGAGGGCGATGACGTGAGCGAGTCGCATGACAAGATCAATATGCTGGCACAATACGTCGGCGAGCGGACATGGTCGGGGCGGCCATTATTGGCCGCAAGCGCTGCTAGTCCGACGGCAGCTTTTGGGAC
>JAEZBZ010000136.1 GCA_023412745.1 Pseudomonadota bacterium
CATTCGGTTTGCCGCGCTGGATCCTGAACCGCATGATGATGCGCCGACAGAACAAGTTCACCGATGAATTCGCCAACGCGATCGACGTCATCGTTCGCGGCGTGAAGTCTGGTCTGCCGCTGAATGACTGCCTTGCCATCATCGCGCGTGAAAGTCCGGCGCCTGTCGGTGAGGAATTCCGAGAGCTGATCGACCAGCAGCGTGTTGGCGTGCCGCTGGGTGAATGCTTCGATCGCATGATCACGCGCGTGCCGCTGCCGGAGGTGAAGTTCTTCGCCATCGTGGTCGCGATCCAGCAGCAGGCGGGCGGCAACCTTTCAGAAGCGCTCGGCAATCTTTCCAGCGTGCTGCGTGATCGCAAAAAACTGGCGGCCAAAGTCAAGGCGATCTCCGCAGAAGCAAAGGCGTCCGCGGCGGTGCTGGGCGCGCTGCCGTTCATTGTCATGACCTTGGTCTACATCACGACACCGGCCTACATCGCGTTCCTATGGACCACCAAAACGGGGCAATTTCTGCTCGTCGTGGCGGCGGCATGGATGACGATGGGGCTGCTGGTCATGAAGAAAATGATCAACTTCAAATACTAGAATTGCAATGAAGGTCGTGTTGTGAGCGAGGGGGCGTTGTCATGATGGACTTCATCGAAGCGGTCGTCCGCCCGCAGTTGTTGGTCATGATGGCGGCTGCGATCGCGGCTTTCGCCACGGCATTGACCGTTGTCATGCCGATCCTCAACCGTGATCGCATGTCTCAGCGCATGCGGGTCATGGCGACCGAGCGCGACAAAATGCGGGCTGCGCGGATTGCGGACCTGAAGCAGGGTAAGGACACGGCCGGCAAGCTGCGCCAGGCGCCGAAGGGCTTCATGCAGCAGCTCGTCGATCGTCTCGGCCTGCGCAAGAAATTTGAAACGGAAGAATTGAAGGCGAAACTGAAGATGGCCGGCCTTAGAGGCCAGGCGCCACTCGTCGCGTATATGTTCTTCCGTGTCGTCATGCCCGTTATCGTGACGATCGCTGCACTGCTTTACCTGTTCGTCGTGATGCAGAAGCTGACCTATCCGCCTGCGGTCAAATTCATGATTGCACTCGGCGTCGGGTTTATCGGTTTCTATTTGCCGAACATGTTTCTGGAAAACATGGTCCAGCGCCGGCAGACATCCATCAAGGAAGCATTTCCGGATTCGCTTGATATGCTGCTGATCTGCGTCCAGGCAGGTATGTCGGCGGAAGCTGCGTTCGGAAAGGTGGCAAAGGAGATCTCCAGTCAATCTTTGGAACTGGCCGAAGAGCTCAGTTTGACCACGGCCGAGCTGTCCTATCTCCAGGAGCGGCGTCAGGCTTATGAAAACCTCGGTAAGCGGACCGGCATTCCGGGCGTGAAGGCCGTGTGTACGGCGCTCATTCAGGCGGAACGCTATGGCACGCCGGTTGCCGCCGCTTTGCGCGTGATGGCCAAGGAAAACCGTGACATGCGCATGTCGGAGGCCGAAAAGAAGGCTGCCGCATTGCCGCCGAAACTCACCGTGCCGATGATCGTATTCTTCCTGCCGGTGTTGTTTATCGTCATCCTCGGGCCTGCGATCATTCAGGTTATGAAGCTCGGCTGATTTGCGCGTTACTGATTTTGCAAAGGTGTGCATTTTTAATGCGGCTAAATCAGCACGAATTGAAAGTCATCGCGCTATGAAAACGCTTTGCTGCCCGGCGCGATGAGTGCCAGGCAGCAAATGCTTAAATAGGCGCGGGAGCTGTCGGCGCTCAGCGCTGAGACGGTTTGAGCGTCGGGGCGACCGGCGCTTGGGCAACGCGCGCATCCCGCGACCCGGTGTCTCTGCGACCCGCGTCAGCGACCGCAGGGCGCAAAGCCGGCGCCGCTTTCGGAGCCTGGGCTATCGCTGTAGCCGGCGCTGCATTCCTCGGTTCCATGCGTGGGTCGAGCTTCACCATCTGGCGCACGTAGTCGACGTCGGAATCGGCATTTTCCTGAGACAAATCGGCCTGGGCCATCTGCGTCGCCTCACCATACTTGCCCTGCAAGCCGAGCACGAGAGCCAGGTTCTGGCGGACCTTGGCATTGGCATTGCGGTCTTGCGCGATGGTGCGCAGCAGCGGCTCAGCCTTATCGGCCTGTCCGTTGGCGACGTGCGCCATCGCGAGGTTGTTCACGACCGACGGCTGGCCGGGTGACAGCTTCAAAGCGCGCTCATAGAACGCGGTGGCGCCTTTGTAATCGCCCTGCTTTGCCAGAACGGTGCCGCGCGCTGAGACAACCCGCCAGTCCGGCTTGCTTGGGTCGTCAGCATACGCGAGAAGTTTCTGGGCCAGTGGCACCTGATTGAATTCCAGCGCAAGGCGGCCATATTCGGATGCCAATTCGCGATCGCTGTTATGGAACAGCGCCACCTGCTGCAAAACCTGCAGGGCCTGTTCCTTTTGCCCTGCGGCCTTCAGGTTGCGCGCGTAGCTGATGGCCGCGGTCTTGTCGCGCGGGTTCTTGTCGTACTGCTCACCCCAATAGGCGACGGCTTTGTCGAGATCGGAGCCAGATTGCGGTTGCGACGCAGCCGGATCATTGGCCGTGGTCAGCGATTGGACGGGTGCGTCGCCGAGCTGGGCGCAGGCGCCCATCATCAGTGCTGCTGACAGTGCAAACAATACTCCACGGTACCTGGCGGCCGCATTGCGGCCCGGACCATGCTCCCCAACGAGCATCGACGTATCTCCTAACAAACCGTCGCGACGAGGCGCGAATCGGTTCCCCATCCGTGAGCTTGTGCAACCGTGGTCAATAAAGCCTTAATCGGCAGCGCGGGCCGCCGGAAACGGGCGCGATGACGCGAGGCTTCGGTCTAGGTTCGCCGATAACGGGCGAAACGCGAGACAGGCTCGCGCGGGTGGGCGTCGCCACTTTGACAACGGCGCACTTCAAACATGGACTGCGCAATCAACTGATCCAGAACGTGCATCCGCTCGGCACGGCTACCCGCATGGTGGGGAAGCCTTCACGTTGCGGACTACTCCAGCGCCAGGGATCGGCGCGCTACCAGGGCAACGTTCGGCTGGCGGTGGCACCAGTTCGAAACGCAAGGGCCTGAGATCGGCCAGTAGCGTGGCGCGTTTGAGGTAGTTCTGCGGCGGTAGAGTTTGCCAGTCACCCAATCGATAGACGCATCCATCGCAGGCAAACAGCAGGTCTTGCAGCTGACGTGGACCCAATCCACCCGCCGGCCCCGCTCGCCGCCAGTCCGGGTGCAATCGGGCCGTCATAGAGGTTCACGCCTTCGGAGAGGCACGTTGCGCAAAGCCGCGCCGTCGCGCGGTGCGGCAACAGCGAGCGGAGACCAAGCCATCTCGGAAGTGGCACGTTGGCGATGGGCGTCAGGGCCTCGGCGGTCTCGTTGAGCAGGACATTGCGCTCATCGAGGAACACACCGCCGCCCGTCCAGTGGCCAAAGCCCGGCCAGATGGCCAGTGCCGAAAATTGGGCGGGCTACTGATGGCCGTGAAATGGCCGCCGATCGGCATGGGGCGGGGATGCCCGCCTTGCGGTCCGGTGTCAGGCTTCCTGTAGCGCGGGATCTTGCGGCCGGCGTGCGTTAGCCGTGGTGTCGGCACACTGATCGGATCGTAGGGACGGCTGCGGGCCGGCGCGCGCGCAAGCATTTGGTAATGCGCCGCCCAGTACATCAGCTTGCTACCGGACGGCGACAGGTCGCACAGCTTCACCAGCCCCTTCATCCACTGGCCAGATGTGAAGGTAGGTGTTCGTGCTGAGATCCCACGTCACCAGGTTCCAATGCGTGCGCGGGCCACGCCGCAGGGTGACGGCCTTGGGAGCCGATGCCGCGAACAGCACGCTCAGCCGTGTCCGGATGCGAGGTTTGCGGACGTCATCACTGATGACCGGATCAAATCATCCGGGCACGGGACTTCAACCCATCAGCGGTGGGATTGTGGACGGGCCGGTTTCAGCTCAGTTCGCGAATACGGAACGGCAAGCCACCCTTCGGCGTCAGTGTCACGGTGGCGTTGACGCCGGCGGGCTCCTGACCGACGTACTCCGGCCGGAACCGGCGCAGCAGCATCGACAAGGCCAGCGTGTTCTCGACTTGGCTCATCGCGCCGCCGATGCACGAGCGTTTGCCTGCGCCGAACGGCAGATAGGTGTACTTCGCGCGCTTCTTGGCCGCGTCGCCCATCCAGCGCTCGGGTCGGAATTCCTCCGGGGCATCCCAGTACTTGGTGCTGTGGTGCACGCCGTACGAGAACATGACGATGCGGTCGCCCGGGCGAATTTCCTTGCCGCCGATTTCATCCGGCTGCTCCGCAACGCGGATCAGGCCCCAGATTGGCGGGTAGATACGCATGGTTTCCTGGATCACCGCGCGGGTGTAGGCGAGCGCCGAGTAATCGGCCGCAGTCGGCGCGCGGTCGCCATAAACGGTCTCGCCCTCCCGACGGATGCGCTCAGCGGCCTCCGGCATCTTGGAGGTCAGGTACAGCGACCATGCCAGGGTCAGCGCCGTCGTCTCGGTGCCGGCCCAGAGATACTGCTTCATCTCGTCGACTGCCTGGGCGCGATCGAACTCAGGCACGTTGGCGTCCGCGACGGCCGCCTGAATCATCGAGAAAAGCGTCTTCTCGCGATGTTCGCGCGGGTTGGCTGCCATAACGAGGTCAGGCACGCCGCCCCAAACATCGATGGCCTTGGCGGCGGTTTCTTCCGTGACCTCGAACTCGTCACCGCTTGCGACCTTCTTCAGGCGGATGGACTTGTGGTTCATCACGTCCGTGTAGGTCTTCACGCACTTGAACACGAAGTGCGG
>JAEZBZ010000137.1 GCA_023412745.1 Pseudomonadota bacterium
CCACAGAGCTCCCGCCGACGACATCAATCGAAGTCGGGTTTGGAACTGCGCTGGCGCTTGACCTGACCGCGCCGTTCCTTGCTTTCCAGCCGCCTTTCCTTCGACGATCGGGTTGGCCGCGTCGCGATGCGGATTTTGGGCGCGATAGTGGCTTGCCGGATCAGCTCGGCCAGGCGCTCGCGGGCATCGGCGCGGTTCATCTCCTGCGTCCGATAACGGTCGGCACGGATGACGAGCACGCCCTCTTTGGTCAGACGCCGCCCCGCGAGACGGCGCAGCCGGGCTCGCACCGGCGGCGGCAGGCTGGCACTGCCGGCCACATCGAAGCGCAGCTCGACGGCCGTGGACACTTTGTTGACGTTCTGGCCACCCGGCCCGGCGGCGCGAATGAAGCTTTCTTCCAATTCGGCATCAGGAATGACGATGGCGTCCGTGACACGTAGCATTGAACTCTCCGACCAGCCCGGCGCCATAACGATGGCATCAGCGCGTCCGAAACTGCACACCGCGATGATTGCCTGCGCTTGCCTGTCCCGACGCGCTCTGCGACGCAAATCCATAGCACGGCGGAAACGCTTGCGCTTCCGCGCGCGGCTTGGCATCACGCCCATTCCAGGGACAATCACAGGCTGAAAATCTGGTGCCATCGCCGCCGACGACCGCACAACCGCGCACACGCGTGCCCGCTTTCCTCCGCGATATCCAGTTCCGGCTGGAATACGCGCTGCTACGCACAATCGTCGGCCTGATCCGCGCCCTGCCGCTCGATTTCGCCACCGCCTTCTCCGCGCGCTCCTGGCGCTGGCTGGCGCCGATCGTGTCGCGCCGCCGGCATCTGCGTGCGCTAGACAACCTCGCCATCGCCTTTCCGGAAAAGAGCCAGGACGAACATCGTGCAATCGCGCTGGCGCATTGGGAAAACCTCGGCCGTGTCATGGCCGAGACCATGCAGATGGACCGCATCCTCAAGGATCCCGCGCGCATCGAGATCGAGAACGCCCCGGTCTTCGGCCGCTACAAGGACAAGCTTGGCCCGATCGTCGGCGTGTCTCTGCACATGGGTAACTGGGAGCTCGCCATCTGGCCGCTGGTGGTCGCGGGCGCCAATCCGGCAGCTGTGTATCGATCCGTCAACAACCCCTATGTCGACCAGTACCTGCGCGCCCAGCGCAAGGATCTATATCCAGGCGGCCTGTTCGGGCGAGGCAAGGTCGAGGGCGATCACGGCGATAGCCAACGCACGGCCCGCCTGATCACCGACTACGTGCGCCGTGGCGGGCGGCTCGGCCTAGTTTGCGATCTATACGACCGCACCGGCATTCCGGTGCCGTTCTTCGGCAAGGAAGCCCGAACCCAGGCCATCGCCGCCATGA
Organism: Pseudomonadota bacterium; assembly: GCA_023412745.1. Lineage (GTDB taxonomy): Bacteria > Pseudomonadota > Alphaproteobacteria > Rhizobiales > Hyphomicrobiaceae > ZC4RG25. The sequence goes on from JAEZBZ010000137.1 coordinate 1,374, forward strand.
TCGCGCGCCGCGTCGGCGCTCGCGTCTGGATGGCGCGCTGCCTGCGCGTCGGCACCGAAAGCCGCTTTCGCGTTCAACTGAAAGAGCTGAAAATTCCGCGCTCTTCTAATCAGGGCGATGACATCCGCGCGGCCATGATCGACATGCAGAAGCAGTTTGAGGCGTGGGTGCGCGAGGCGCCGGAGCAATGGATGTGGTCGAACCGCCGCTGGAGCTGAGCCTGCGGCAAGACGCTCGCGCGGAACGGGTTCCGATCAACGCATACATCATTTAGGCTGATCATCATGCCATCATGTCGCACACCAGCAGGGTTCTATAAGCCGCTCGCCATCGGCGCGCCGGCGCCATTGCGCCAGTTGCCCGTTCGTCTCGAGCGCATGATCCACTTCGTACCGCCGCACAACGCCAAGATCCGTGCGCGGCTCGGCGAAGTGATCGGCCAGGTCGATGTCGTGCTCGGCAACCTCGAGGATGCGATTGCCGCCGACGACAAGGACGCGGCGCGCCGCGGCTTCATCGAGATGGCGCAAGAACACGACTTCGGCACAACCGGCCTGTGGACGCGCGTGAACGCGCTCAACTCGCCGTGGGCGCTCGACGACATTACCGAGCTTGTCTCCAACGTCGGGGATAAGCTCGACGTCATCATGCTGCCCAAGGTCGACGGTCCCTGGGACGTTCATTATCTCGACCAGCTCCTGGCGCAGCTCGAAGCGCGCCACAAGCTGACGAAGCCAATACTGATCCACGCCATTTTGGAAACCGCCGAAGGCGTCTCCAACGTCGAGGAGATCGCCGCCGCCAGCCCACGCATGCACGGCATGAGCCTTGGCCCCGCCGATCTCGCTGCATCACGCGGCATGAAGACGACCCGTGTCGGCGGCGGGCATCCCGATTACGGCGTGCTGGCCGATACGGCACCGGCTGGCGCGTCACGCACGCTGTTCCAGCAGGATCTTTGGCACTACACCGTCGCCAAGATGGTCGATGCCTGCCTGCGCAATGGCCTGCGCCCGTTCTACGGCCCGTTCGGCGATTTCTCCGACGATGCGGCCTGCGAAAGCCAGTTCCGTAATGCGTTCCTGATGGGATGCGTGGGAGCATGGTCGCTGCATCCCAAACAGATCGCCATCGCCAAGCGCGTCTTCAGCCCGGATGCCAGCGAAGTTGCCTACGCGCGCCGTATTTTGGACGCGATGCCAGATGGTACTGGCGCCGTCATGCTCGACGGCAAGATGCAGGATGACGCCACCTGGAAGCAGGCCAAGGTCATCGTGGATCTTGCAAAAATGGTTGCGGCCAAGGACCCCGAACGGGCCGCCGCGTATGCGTTTTGAAAGCAATCGTGCGATTGCTGCTACAGCAAGGGGGAGCAGACATGCGCTATTCTCGTAAACGTGC
>JAEZBZ010000142.1 GCA_023412745.1 Pseudomonadota bacterium
CAGTGGCACCCCGGCGACAACGTCGGCATGGGCCCCGACCACACGCTGTTCGCGGTTGCTGACGGCAATGTCGAGTTCAAGACCAAGGCGAAGGGACGCATTTATGTGTCCGTACGACCGTCGAAGCTCGAAGCTGCTGAATAAGCCGCGGGGATGGGCCCGCTCCATCCGCGAAGCATTGACAGGGGGGATGGCACGCCATCTCCCCATTTTTCTGTCCGGACGATTCCGGCAAAACCCGTCCACCGGCCGCCAGATGAGAACGCAACGGCTGTTCCTGCGCGCCCTGACACACCGCGATGCGCGGCGGATTGCGCTGCTCGCCGGTGATTGGGACGTCGCGCGCATGACTGGTCGCATTCCGCATCCTTATTCCATCGAGCGGGCGGACGACTGGATCACCGACTTGGCGGAAGGCGAGCGGGTGTTCGGCATCACCCACCGGATGGCGCTGATCGGCGTGTGCGGATACATGCCCGACGGCAATTCGGCCGAGATCGGCTACTGGCTCGGCAAGCCGTGGTGGGGCAAGGGCTTTGCAACTGAAGCGGCCGCTGCGCTGATCGAATATTGCTTTAATGAAGCCGGGTTCGAGCGGGTGACGAGCGGCCATTTTCGTGACAATCCTGCATCCGGCAAAGTCATCGGCAAGCTGGGCTTCCGTTACGTCGACACCGCTCTTGTCTGGTGCGAGGCCCGCCGGACCAACGTGGAAACGCTGCGTTACGACTTGCTGCGCAGCGCCAATTCCGGCCCCCATGCGGCCGAGGCGAAAGCGTCATGAAGTTTCTGGACCAGGCAAAGATCTACGTGAAATCCGGCGACGGTGGACCCGGTTCGCTGAGCTTCCGGCGCGAGAAGTTCATCGAGTTTGGCGGGCCGGACGGCGGCGACGGCGGCAAGGGCGGCGATGTGTGGGCGGAGTGCGTCGCCAATCTCAACACGCTGATCGACTATCGCTACCAGCAGCATTTCAAGGCCAGGAACGGCCAGGGCGGCATGGGCAAGAACCGCTCCGGCGCAAAGGGAGAGGACTGTGTCATCAAGGTGCCGCCGGGCACGCAAATCTTCGCCGAAGACCAGGAAACGCTGATCGCCGACATGATCGAGCCGGGCCAGCGCACGATCATCGCGCGCGGCGGCAACGGCGGTTTCGGCAACGCGCATTTCAAATCGCCGACCAACCAGGCGCCGCGACGCTCCAATCCGGGGTTGCCCGGGCAGGAGCTTACCATCTGGCTACGGCTGAAGCTGATCGCGGACGCCGGCATCGTCGGGCTGCCCAATGCCGGCAAGTCGACGTTCCTGGCATCAGTCAGTGCGGCGAAACCCAAGATTGCCGACTATCCGTTTACGACGCTGCATCCCAATCTCGGTGTAGTCCGTGCGGGCGACGTCGATTTCGTGCTGGCCGATATTCCAGGGCTGATCGAGGGCGCGCACGAAGGCGCCGGACTCGGCACGCGCTTCCTCGGCCACGTCGAGCGTTGTCGCGTGCTGCTGCATCTGGTCGATGGCACGCAGGAGGACGTCGGCGAGGCGTATCGCACGGTTCGGCGCGAGTTGAAGGCCTATGCGGCGGAGCTGGTGGACAAGCGCGAGATCGTGGCGCTGACCAAATGCGATGCGCTCGATCCCGAGACGCTGGAGGAGCGCTCCGCCCAACTGCGTAGGGCCGCTCGCAAGAAACCGCTGCTGTTGTCGGCGGTGTCGCATGTGGGCGTCGACGACGCGCTGTACGCGCTGGCTCGCGTGATCACCGATTCGCGCAAGGACGAGGCGGAAGCCGACAAGGACGCCGAAGGGTGGACACCATGACGACCATCGCAGCGGCTCAAGCGGCAGCGACTGCGGATGGCGCGCTGGCCTGGCGTAATGCGCGGCGCATCGTGGTCAAGATCGGCTCGGCGCTGCTGGTCGACAGCACCACGGGTAGCGTTCGCTCGACCTGGCTCAATTCGCTGGCCGATGACGTCGCCGAACTGGCGCGTAACGGCCGGCAGATCGTGCTGGTGTCGTCGGGTGCGATCGCGCTCGGCCGTCACATCATGAAGCTGCCGCGTGGACCGCTGCAACTTGAACAATCGCAGGCTGCGGCCTCGGTCGGCCAGATCACGCTGGCGCATTCTTACCAGGAGTTGTTTCGCTCGCGCGGGCTGACCACGGCGCAGGTCCTGCTGACGCTGGGCGACACCGAGGAGCGGCGCCGTTATCTCAACGCGCGCCAGACCATCAGCACGCTGCTGGCACATCAGGCCATTCCGGTGGTCAACGAGAACGATACGGTCGCCACCAGCGAGATCCGTTATGGCGACAACGATCGCCTCTCGGCCCGAGTCGCCAGCATGATCAGCGCGGATTGCCTGGTGCTGCTGTCCGATATCGACGGGCTTTACACTGCGCCGCCGCATCTGGATCCGACGGCGCAGCGCCTGGACGTGGTGCGCGAGATCACGCCGGAAATCGAGGCGATGGCGGGCGATGCCGGCACCGAGCTGTCGCGCGGCGGCATGAAGACCAAGGTGGAAGCGGCGCGCATCGCAATGGGCGCGGGTACCAACATGGTGATCGCCTCGGGCAAGGTGCTGCATCCGCTGCGTGCGCTGCATGGAGGCTGTCCCTGCACGTGGTTCCTCGCACCCTCCGATCCGGTGACGGCCAAGAAGCGCTGGATTTCCGGCCAGCTCGAACCGCGCGGCATCATCGAAATCGATGCCGGCGCCGAGAAGGCGCTGGCCGCTGGGAAAAGCCTGCTGCCGGCCGGTGTCACGCGTGTGGCTGGCCAGTTCGACCGTGGCGATGCGGTGACAATCCGCACCGCGAGCGGCCGCGAACTCGGTCGCGGCCTGATCGCCTATGCGCACGACGAAGCCGCGCGTATCATCGGTCGCAAGAGCGGTGAGATCGCTCAGATCCTGGGGCATGAAGGCCGCAGCGAGCTGATCCACCGCGATGATATGGCGCTCAATAGAAAGTAAGGCCATGAACAGGGTGGAACG
>JAEZBZ010000171.1 GCA_023412745.1 Pseudomonadota bacterium
CGCGACACTGGGACTGTAGCCGAGACCTTGCCACGTCCCGTTTGCCGCCCTATTCCGAACTCCTGTTCCGACGCGTGGCGATCGAATTGGGGGATCGAACTGGGCGCTCTGATGCTGTTCTGGTTGATTTGTGCAGCAATGACGGCGGCCGCACTCTATGCGGTGACGCGGCCATTGACTGTACGTGCATCGGCTGCCGATGTGCCCGATGCTGCGGCCGACGTTTCGGTCTACCGCGACCAGCTCAAGGAAATCGAGGCGGATCGGGCCCGCGCCCTGATCGGCGATGCAGAGGCCGAAGCGGCCAGGATCGAAGTCTCCCGCCGCCTGCTGGCACGCATGGAAACGGCTGAGCCCGTGACGGCCGGTTCGCCGCAGCTATCGCGCAGGATAGGCTGGGTGTTCTTGGGCGCCGTCATGACGGTGCCGCTGCTGACCCTGGCGTTCTATCTTCCCTACGGATCTCCCGCGCAGCCCGGTACGTCGCATAGCGCGCGACTGAAGGCGCCGATCGACAGGGCGGGCATCGAAGGACTGATTGCCCAGGTCGAAGCGCGGCTGCAGTCGCATCCCGAGGACGGCCAGGGCTGGGATGTGATCGCTCCGGTCTATCTGCGCCAGGGCCGCTTTGTCGACGCAGCGCAGGCGTTCCAGCGCGCCATCCGGTTGCTTGGCGAGACGCCGCGGCGGCTGGCTGGTCTCGGAGAAGCCACCATCTTCGCCGCCAACGGTGTGGTGACTGAGGATGCCAGGCGGACATTCGAGCGCTTGCTGCAGTTGGAGCCGACGCGTCCCGAGCCGCAGTTTTGGCTGGCGCTTGCCAAGGAACAGGACGGCAATATTGATGCAGCGCTGGCGGAATATCGCAAACTGATCGCCGCTGCGCCCGCGGATGCCCCGTGGCGCACCGCGGTGGAAGGGCGGATCGCGGACCTGTCCCGGCAAATGGGTTCTCCGGCGCCGTCTCCCGGTCCGACGGCTGAGGATGTGGCGACCGCGGCGCAATTGAAGCCTGAGGAACGCGCCGCAATGATCGATCAGATGGTCGCGGGGCTGGCGGAGCGGTTGAAGACCGACAGCCGGGATCTGGCTGGCTGGGAGCGGTTGCTGCGCGCCTATGCGACGCTCGGTCGGAAGGACAAGGCTTCGGAGGCGCTGGCTGAGGCGCGCAAGGCGTTTGCGGAAGATCAAACGTCTTTGTCCGCGCTCAATGATCTGGCGCGCAAGCTGGGCTTGGATACGTGAGAGGTGATCTGAGACGATGACGCGCAAACAGCGACGGGCAGCTTTGATCATGACGGGCGTCGGCGTGCTGATGCTGGCGTGCCTGCTGGTGTTGTTCGCGTTGCGTGATTCCATCGTCTTCTTCCACACACCGAGCGATGTGGTGGCGAAGAGCATCGAGCCCGGCCAGCGTTTCCGGTTGGGCGGTCTGGTGGCCGACGGATCGGTCAAGCGCGGCGAAGGCGCGGCTGTCGAGTTCTCCGTGACCGATACGCTGCAGACCATCAACGTCAGCTATCATGGCGTGCTGCCGGATCTGTTCCGCGAGGGGCAGGGCGTCGTTACCGAGGGCCAGCTCGATGTCAACGGCCGCTTCATGGCCGATACGGTGCTGGCCAAGCACGATGAACAGTATATGCCGCCCGAAGTTGCCAAGGCGCTGAAGGAGAAAGGCGTCTGGAAACACACGGAAGGCGGCGAGGGCGGGAAGGCGAACTGATGGGCGAGTTGAAGCCGTGATTGTCGAAGTCGGACATTTCGCTCTCATTCTGGCGCTGGCCGTGGCGCTGGTCCAATCAGTGGTGCCGATGTGGGGCGCCTATCTGCGCGATGAGCGCATGATGGGCGTGGCGGTGCCGGCGGCGCTGGCGCAGGTCGCACTCATCGGGCTGGCATTCCTGGCGCTGACCTATGCCTACGTCGTGTCGGATTTCTCTGTCGAGAACGTCTATCGGAATTCGCATTCGGCAAAGCCGCTGATCTATCGCATCTCGGGCGTGTGGGGAAACCACGAGGGCTCCATGCTGCTGTGGGTACTGACCCTCGCGGTGTTCGGGGCCTCGGTTGCGGTGTTCGGCAACAATCTGCCGCGTACGCTGAGGGCCAACGTGCTGGCGGTGCAGGCCATGATCGCTGTGGCGTTCATGCTGTTCATCGTGCTGACCTCCAACCCCTTCCTGCGGCTTGATCCGGTGCCCGCCGATGGCCTAGGCCTCAACCCGATCCTGCAGGACCCGGCCTTGGCATTCCATCCGCCTTTCCTTTACGCAGGCTACGTCGGGTTCTCGATTGCGTTTGCCTTCGCCGTCGCCGCGCTGATCGAGGGCCGCATCGATGCCGCATGGGCGCGTTGGGTGCGTCCGTGGACGCTGCTGGCCTGGATGCTGTTGACCATCGGCATCGCGATGGGCTCGTGGTGGGCCTACTACGAACTCGGCTGGGGCGGTTGGTGGTTCTGGGATCCGGTTGAAAACGCGTCGTTCATGCCGTGGCTGGCGGGCACCGCGCTGCTGCACTCGGCCGTCGTCATGGAAAAGCGCGATGCCCTGAAGGTGTGGACGGTCCTGCTCGCGATCCTGACGTTCTCGCTGAGCCTGATGGGCGCGTTCCTGGTGCGCTCGGGCGTGCTGACCTCGGTGCACGCGTTTGCAGTCGATCCGGCGCGGGGCGTATTCATCCTGGGTATCATGGTGGTGCTGATCGGTTCCGCGCTGACGCTGTTTGCCTTCCGTATGGGAGAGTTGCGACAGGGCGGCCTGTTCGCGCCGATCAGCCGCGAAGGTAGCCTGGTGCTGAACAACCTGCTGCTGACGACAGCCTGCGCGACAGTGTTCGTCGGCACGCTCTATCCGTTGGCGCTGGAAGCCGTGACCGGCGACAAGATCTCCGTTGGCCCGCCGTATTTCAACATGACGTTCGGCCCGTTAATGCTGCCGCTGCTGGTAGCGCTGCCGTTCGGTCCGTTCCTGGCCTGGAAGCGGGGTGACCTCGCGGCTGCGATGCAGAGGCTGTGGCTGGCCGCCGTCGTGACCCTGATTGCGGTGATCGTTGCCTATGCGGTGGCTTATCGCGGACCGTGGCTGGCGCCGCTCGGCATCGCCTTCGGCGTGTGGGTGATGGCGGGCGCGATTGCGGAACTGGCGGCGCGTGTGAAAGCCGGTTCCGCGCCGTTGGATGAGGTGTGGCGGCGCTTTAAAGGCTTGCCGCGTTCGGCGCACGGTACGGCGGCGGCGCATTTCGGCGTCGGCCTGACGGTTGTCGGTATCATCAGCATGACGGCCTACCAGAGCGAGAAGATCCTGGTGATGAAGCCCGGCGAGCAGGCCGAGATTGGCGGCTACACGCTGGCGTTCAAAGGTGCAGCGCCGCAACGCGGGCCGAACTATCAGGAAGAAGTCGGCCGGTTCGAGGTGACGCGCGGCGGATCACCGGTCGCCGAATTGGCGCCGTCCAAGCGGCTGTATGACACGCCACGGCAGACCACCAGCGAAGCCGGCATTCACGCCTCGTGGCGCGGTGATCTGTACGCCGTGCTGGGCGACGAACAGGTGACGGCCGATGGCGGCTACGCGGTGAGGCTGTATTTCAACCCGTTCGTCCGGCTGATCTGGTTCGGTACGCTGATCATGTTCGCTGGTGGCC
>JAEZBZ010000193.1 GCA_023412745.1 Pseudomonadota bacterium
TGTCGGGTGCCTGATCCGCCATCGATTTCGGATCGTCGGTGTTGGGATTTCCGCTCATAAGGCCTCGGTAACTGTGTCTTTCGAACGTGGCGACGAAGGGTTTGCTTGTACCACCCGGCGCGCGTTCAAAGCGCGCGCGAACGGCTTACCCGATCGCGCACACTGAAAACACCCTGATGGTCAAATTCGCCCTTAATGATGGGCGCAAGCGTGCAAAAATCAAGTCAGCAGCCGGCCGACAAGTTTGGCAGTGTAGTCGACCATCGGAATGATGCGACCGTAATTGAGGCGCGTCGGCCCGATCACGCCGAGCACGCCGACGATTTTGCGAGTGTTGTCCTGAAACGGCGCCACGATCAGCGAAGAGCCGGACATCGAGAACAGCTTGTTCTCCGATCCGATGAAAATGCGTACGCCGTCCGCTCGTTCCGCCAGTCCGAGAAGCTGGATCAGGTCGCGCTTGGCTTCGAGATCCTCAAATAGCTTGCGGATGCGCTCCAGTTCCTCGATCGCGGTCAGATCCTTGAGCAGGTTCGACTGCCCGCGCACGATCAGATTCTGGCGGTCGCCGATGGTACCGGACCATTCGGCAAGACCGGCCTCGATCACATTCTGGGTCAGCGTGTCGAGTTCGGCCTTCGCGGTGGCGAGCTGCTGTTCCATCGCGCCACGAGCCTCGTCGATCGACAGTCCGCGGACGTGGGCGTTGAGGTAGTTCGCAGCCTCGATGAGGGCCGACGGCGGCAGGCCAGGCGGCAGCGCGATGACGCGGTTTTCGACATTCTGGTCCTCGCCGACCAGCACGACGAGCGCGCGGCCCGGATCGAGCGGCACGAACTCGATGTGCTTGAGCCGGCTGACCTGCTTTTCGGCCAGCACGACGCCGGCGCAATGCGACAGGCCGGAGATCATCTCGCCGGCTTCCATGAGCACTTGGTCGACGGATTTCTGGCGCTTGAAGCTGATCTGCGTCTGGATTTGCTTGCGCTCGTCTTCGGTCAGGTCGCCCAGTTCGAGCAGACCATCCACGAACATGCGCAGGCCCATGTGGGTCGGCAGGCGCCCGGCCGAGGTGTGCGGTGCGAAGATCAGCCCGAGTTGCTCCAGGTCGGACATGACATTGCGCACGGAGGCGGGCGACAGCGTCATCGGCAGACTGCGCGACAGGTTGCGCGAACCCACCGGCTCGCCTGTTGCGAGGTAGGTCTCGACAATCTGCCGGAAAATCTCTCGGGAACGTTCGTTGAGCTGGGTCAGCCCGTTGGGGATCTCTGTCATGCTGCTGGTAAAGGGGTTAGCACCTCCAACAACGGATCCGACGGAGACTAAGACGCCGGGTGCAAGCTCGTCAAATCAGCGGTTGGCAGAAGGCGCGATATCACAATGGACTTCGCGGCGGGCGAAAAAAAGCTGCTCCGCCGGGAAACGATTTCCGCTTCCCTGCCGGTCGATCGCACTTTAGGGTGCCGCAAATTGGGCAGGCTGGATCTGTCCGCCTCACCCTTCTCCTGCAACACCGCTACCATAGATCGCCATGCGCCCATCAAAACGCAACCCTGATGAACTTCGCCGCGTCTCGTTCGAGCGTGCCGTTTCCATGCACGCCGAGGGCTCATGCCTGATCAAGTTCGGCAACACGCACGTGCTGTGCACCGCCAGCCTTGAAGAGCGGGTGCCGCCGTGGCTGAAGAACCAGGGGCGCGGCTGGGTCACGGCCGAGTATGGCATGCTGCCGCGCGCCACCACCGACCGCAACCGGCGCGAGTCGACGGTTGGCCATCCCTCGGGCCGCACTCAGGAAATCCAGCGGCTGATCGGCCGCGCACTGCGCTCGGTCGTTGATCTGCAGAAGCTCGGCGAGCGCCAGATTTCGATCGACTGCGACGTGCTGCAGGCCGACGGCGGCACGCGCACCGCGGCGATCACCGGCGCTTGGGTCGCTTTGCACGACTGCCTGCAGTGGATGCAGGTGCGCGACATGATCGGCGGCAAGGTGCTGAAGGATCAGGTCGCGGCGGTGTCGGCGGGTCTTTACCTCGGCGAGCCGGTGCTCGACCTCGATTATGCTGAGGATTCGGATGCTGACGCCGACGCCAACTTCGTCATGACCGGCTCGGGCGGCATCGTCGAAGTTCAGGGCACGGCCGAGAAAGAGCCATTCAGCCAGGAACGGTTTGACGAGCTGATGGCTTTGGCTCGCAAGGGCATCAAGGAACTGGTCTCGCTCCAGCAGCTGACCGTCGCCTGACGGATCGGGCTTGAATCCCGGATCGTCGGGTCTTCGCCAGCGGCAGGGTTCGGCCGATCTGGAGAGGGTGCGATGACGCCAACCGGAATTCTCGAAACGATCCTTTACGCACACGATCTTGATGCCGCCGAGCGGTTCTATCGCGATGTGCTGGGCATGGAGCCGGCGACGAAGGTTGTCGGCCGTCATGTCTTCTATCGCTGCGGCGGGCAGATGCTGCTGATGTTCAATCCGGACGTAACCAGCAAGGCGCAGAACCTCGACGGCCAGTCGATCCCCTCGCACGGCGCGATCGGGCCGGGGCATTTGTGTTTCCGTGCCACCGCTTCCGAAGTCGATGCCTGGAAGGCTCGGCTGCAGCAGCACGGAGTCGCCATCGAATCCGAATACATCTGGCCAAATGGTGGCCGGTCGATTTACTTCCGCGATCCGGCGGGCAACTGCCTGGAGTTCGCCGAGCCGAGGATCTGGGGACTATCCTGATGCGTCAACTCGAGAGGGGCATGCGGCTGGTCGTGGCCAGCCACAACGTCGGTAAGCTGCGTGAAATCGCCGATCTCGTCAGTCCTTACGGGCTTGATGCGGTGTCGGCTGGAAGCCTTGGCCTGCCCGAGCCCGAGGAAACCGAAAACACGTTCGCCGGCAATGCGCGGCTGAAAGCGGTCGCGGCGGCGACGGCATCGGGCGCGCCGGCGCTGTCCGACGACTCGGGCCTCGAAGTCGCAATCCTGAATGGCGATCCGGGCGTCTATTCGGCGCGCTGGGCCGGGCCATCGAAGGATTTCGGTGTCGCCATGCGCAGCGTCGCGGACAAGGTGGAGGCGGCTGGTGGCTGGACAAAGGCCGATCCAGAGGCCAATTTCACCTGTGCCCTTTGTCTCGCCTGGCCTGACGGCGAGGCGCACGTGTTCGAGGGTAAGGTATTCGGCCGGCTCATATGGCCGCCGCGGGGCGACAGGGGCTTCGGCTATGACCCGATGTTCCTGCCCGACGGCGAAGCCCTGACGATCGGCGAAATGGAACCGGCCAGCAAGCATGCCATCAGCCACCGCGCCCGCGCTTTCGCCCTGTTCGTTGCCGCCTGCCTCAACGGTCAATCCTGACGAGGCCGGCTTCGGCGTCTACGTCCATTGGCCGTTCTGCGCTTCCAAGTGCCCATACTGCGACTTCAACAGCCACGTGCGCATCGGCGGCGTGGATGAACCGCGCTATCTCGCGGCTTTCCGCCGCGAACTTAGCCACGTGCGTGACTGGATAGGGAATCGCCATGTGTCGAGCATCTTCATCGGGGGCGGTACGCCGTCGCTGATGCAACCAGCGACGGTTGGTGGCATTCTCGATCACATCGCGGCGCTGTGGCAGGTCGATGCCAACGCCGAGATCACGCTGGAAGCCAATCCGTCGAGTGTGGAGGCCGAGCGGTTTCGCGGCTATCGCGGCGCAGGCGTCAATCGCGTTTCGCTGGGCGTGCAGGCGCTCAACGATCCCGACCTGAAGCGCCTCGGCCGCCTGCATACGGTGGCCGAGGCTCGGGTCGCCATAGATATCGCGGCGCGCACATTCGAGCGGGTGTCGTTCGATCTGATTTACGCGCGAACGGGGCAGACCGTGGAGGCATGGCGGGCCGAGCTTTCCGAGGCGCTGGCGATGGCGGGCGGGCACCTGTCGCTGTACCAGCTCACCATCGAGGAGGGCACGCCGTTCGCCAAGCTGTACGCCGCCGGTAAGCTGCAGGTGCCTGATGGCGATCTGGCCAGCGATCTGTATGACGTGACCGCCGAGCTGACTGCCAGGCGTGGGCTTCCGGCTTATGAAATCTCAAACCACGCCAAACCCGGGCAGGAGAGCCGGCACAACCTGCTGTACTGGCGCTATGGCGAATACGCAGGCATCGGGCCGGGAGCGCATGGCCGCGTGGTCGCGGATGGTCAGAGGATTCCCACGACCAGTGAGCGGGCGCCGGAACGCTGGATCGAGGATGTCGAGCGCGCCGGGCATGGCCAAGTGGGGAGCGCGCCGCTCTCGCGTCAGGAGCAGGCCGACGAGGCGCTGCTGATGGGGTTGCGGCTTGAGGAAGGCCTGGATCTCGACCGGCTGGCCCGCATTGGCGGCGCAAGGCCGACGGTGCAGGCGATCGCCGATCTTGCGGAAGCCGGCCAGCTTGCCGTTTCCCCGGATGGCCGCCGCATCAAGGCGACCGCGGCGGGCCGCATGGTACTCAACGCGCTCGTTTTGCACCTTTCCGAGCACTTCGCGCCGGTCGCCACGTGCTCGCCGGCAGCGACAGATCGAGCAGGTCCACTTCCTCTCTGAGCCAGGCGCGAAACGCTGCCACGGGCGGCCGCGTGACGGAGCCGACCGGGCAAACGAAATGGAACGCGCGCCCGGATGGCAGGATCAGGTCGAACGGCGCCACCAGCCGGCCGGTGCGCAAATCATCGAACGCCAGCGGCTTGTGCGCGAGCAGTACGCCAGCGCCCTCGACGGTGGCGTCCAGGGCATGATCGGCGCTGTTAAAATGCAGGCCACGGTTAAAATTTATACCCGAAACGCCCGCTGCCTTCAGCCAGTCGGCCCAGGTCGGCAGCTTGGCGCGGCCGACCAGCGAGTCATCATGGATCAGCGTCGCATTCTTGAGATCTTCTGGCCGCGACATGCCGCCCGACTCCAGCCGCCGCGGGCTGCACACCGGCAGCATGTCGAGGTCGGCGAGGCGTTCGGCGACGAGGCCGTTGGTGGTTTTTCCGACCTGCATATTGCGGATTGCGACATCGACGTCGTCGCGGATGAAATCCGCCAGCACCATGGTCGATGAGATCCGCGCTTCGATATCCGGGTTGGCCGCCATGAAACGGTAGAGCCGCGGTGCAAGCCATTTCGCGGTAAAACCGGGCGGTGCACTGATAACCAGGACGTTGTCGTTGCGTGCGCGATCGAGGCTCGCCACTGATTGCCGGATCTGCAGAAACGCCGCGTTCAGGCCGGGGTAGAGAAGCTGCCCGGCTTCGGTCAGCTCAATCGAGCGCGTGCGCCGATGAAACAGTTTGATATCAAGGAACTCTTCAAGTCCCTTGATCTGGTGGCTGAGAGCCGCCGGGGTCACGTTCAGTTCAGCCGCCGCCCGCGTGAGGCTGAGATGCCGCGCGGATGCTTCGAAGGCCCTGAGGGCGTTCAGCGGTGGCAATGCCTTATGCATGAGTTTTTCTAAGTCATCCGGTGAGAGAACGTCGTTTGTAGCTTTTATCGAACAGGAATACCAATGGGTGCATAAAAAGAGTTGAGATGAGGAGCGATGAAATGTCGGTCCGATTGATTGAGCCTCGGGACTACCCAAGCGCGGAGCAGCTTCGCAACCTGATGCAGACTGCGCGCCAGGAGCGCGCGGCAGCAGTGGCAGAGTTGTTCGGGTTCGGATTTTCAGCGCTGCGCAACGCTGTGCAGCCGCGTCCCGGAAGCCAGAAGGGTGCAACGCTCACCGATCCGGTGGGCAAGGGCGCCTGACATACTGTCGAACCGGCTAAAGCTGGTCGATCATGAGCAAAAACGGCGGATTGGGAAAACCCAACCGCCGTTTTAATTTGTGGGACACAAGATCGCGGGTCTCAATCGCTATCTATTCGCCAATAGACAGCAATCATCCGCCGTCTTATGGACGGCCCCATGATCAGACGCGTTTACGACTGGACGATGCGGCTCGCCGAGCACAGACATGCGCCGCAGGCGCTGTTCTGGATCTCGTTCATCGAGAGTTCGTTTTTTCCCATTCCACCAGACGTCATGCTGATGCCAATGGTTCTGGCACAGCGCGCGAAAGCCTGGTTGTTCGCGACGATTGCGACGGCCGGGTCGGTTCTCGGCGGCGTCGTCGGCTATCTCATCGGCTTGCTGCTGTTCGATCTGCTCGGCAAGCCGCTTCTCGATCTGTACGGCTACCAGGACAAATTCGATCAGTTTGCCAGCCAGTTCAACGAGTATGGCGCGCTCATCGTCTTCTTCTTCGGCGTCACGCCGTTCCCCTACAAGGTCATCACGATCGCCAGCGGGGCCACCCACCTTAACATTCTCGTTTTTTTGATCGCCAGCATTGCCGCGCGGGGCTTGCGCTTCTATCTGGTCAGCGGCCTACTGTACTGGTACGGCCCGCCAATACGGGCGTTTATCGAGAAACGCCTTGGTATCCTGACACTTGTGTTTCTCGTTCTGCTGATCGGCGGTTTCTTCGCGTTGAAATTCCTCGTGTGATCCCATGCTCCCAAGCGCAACCAGCTCCGATCGGCTCTCGCCCGCTTACCCGTGGGGCGGTGCTGTCCTGTTCGGAGCCGTGGCGATTATCGTGGCTGCGCTGGCGTTTGAGTACATCGGCGGTTACCGCCCATGCCCGCTGTGCCTGGAGCAACGCTACGCCTACTACCTCAGCATCCCGCTGCTGTTCCTAGCCCTTATTCTGATCAGCATGGATCAGCATCGCCTTGCGACGGTGCTGTTCGGGCTGGTTGCCATCGCATTCCTCATCAATGCGGGGCTGGGCGTATATCACGCCGGCGTCGAGTGGAAGTTCTGGGAAGGACCGCAGACCTGCTCAGGCGGCCTTGCGCCGCTGGGTGGAGCGGGCTCGGGCGGGCTGCTGAATCAGCTCGCCAATGAGACTTTTGTCCGCTGCGATGAAGCGGCTTGGCGATTTGCTGGGCTGTCGTTTGCGGGCTGGAATGCCGTCCTGTCGGCGCTGCTGGCAATTGGGGCAATCCAGGCTGCGCGCCTAAGTGCGCCACCGGCCTGATCTTTTCCGGTCGACCCTCAAATCTCCCGTAGTTGCGCGCTGTTCAGGTGGCCCCGTGTGGGTCTTCCACCTGAACAAAATCGCAGCGATATACCTTGTGTTGGCCCAAGTCATGTCACCATCCGG
>JAEZBZ010000199.1 GCA_023412745.1 Pseudomonadota bacterium
GGCAAACCCACCGGAACGGTTCCGGCGACGCCCGCGTCACAGACACGATTGTCCACTAAATGGTATAGGGGGCTGGTGCAGTGCAAGAGGCGCGGAAAGGCTGCAATTAACAATGAGCAACGCAGAAAATGTTAACGGTGGGCCTGATGGGGCAACGGAAGGGGCTGCGGAACCGCAGCGCCAGCTCACGCCCGCTGCCCAGCGCGCCTTGAAGGAAGCCGAGGAGCGTCGCCGCGCAGCCGGCAACGAACAGCGTCCGACCGAAGTCGGCGGCCGCAACGGCCCCGATCCAGTGCGATTCGGTGACTGGGAAAAGGGCGGGATCGCCTCGGATTTCTGAGATCATTCGGACGGGTGCACACCGCAGACGGCGCCAAGGCTCAGCCTTTGCGCGATGCCTTCTGCTCCCGGCCGCGGTTGGTGAAGCGCGCGTTGCCGAGACCGGTGCCAATGGTCAGGACGCCCCAGTGGTCGAGATCCTTCATACGCGGGAGCTCGCTCAAGCCCTGCACAACGGCATCGTTGTGCATGACGATCATGGTCTCGTGCTGACCGATTTCGGGGATCGCCTCGCGGATCGCCCTCGGCAGGTTGAACTTGCTGCTTTCCCAATTGCCCGGCAGGTTCTGCGCGCCTCGTTCAATTGATCCGTCGCTAGCGATCACTCCAGGACAAGCGATCCCGACAACCGGCGCAAGTTTCATGGCTTCCTTATCGGCGCGCCGGCACAAGTCTTTTAGCATCTCGTTCAGGCGATCGATCGCGTGGGAACGGCCTATGTCCTCGTCGCCATGACGCCAAACCTCGGAAAACTCCACCACGGCCTTGGCGAGATCCTTAGACTTCTTGAGATTGAGTTCGACGACGCCGGCGCGGATGTTGGTGCCGCCGATGTCGACGGCCAGGATTCCGTCGTAGCCATTCAACATCCAGGCCGGCAGCAAATGCGCGGCACCGACCAGACCGGCATCGTCCGGATCGTTAGCAATCAGCTTCAGATCGATCGGCACGTCGGCGGATTTCAGGATCAGGCTGCAACGCCCGACAGCCAGCTCACCCACCCGGCTGGCACGAAACCCACCACCGATGACCACGGCCTGCGTATCCTGCCAGGACTTCTGGCGCATGAAACGCCGGATCACCTTGGCGAGCTGCTGCGCGAACTCTTCAACCGCGCTTTGCACCAGGCCAGCCGCCTCTGGCTCCCCTTTTGCCAGGATCGCTTCCAGCTTCTTGCGGCCGATATCGTCCGTTGGCGTGTCACCGAACGGATCCTCGCCGAGCTCTCGCAATGGCTTTCGCCATTTGTCTACGATGTCCCAGAATGCGCGCCGGCTTGCCTTATCCCCGACAAAGCCGTCTTCGTCTTCGACTTCCAGGTTATAGCTGTCGACCTCGACGCTCGGCAGCGTTGCAGCACCGTGGGTCGGCAGAGTTGGCTGGTCGGCGGATTTGTTGGTCATGAAGTCCCATTGTTACGCTGTTCGACGTTAGCTAACGCTCAAGACAACGCCACAGTTCCCGCCCGGGCTAGCAGCCTGCGTTGCCGGGACGCCTGCAATCAACGCCGGCTCCGGCACTGCGTTTCCCATACCGACACGCTGTCGAACGGTGCATTGCAATTCGGGCGCGAAGGTCTTGTCAGAAGAGGCGCCAGTGTTTCGGTTGATCAACGTTTGCCACCGACACCACCGCGGCGGCCGATCTGGCCTCCTTGAGCGATGCATCCTGCCGTGTCCGAGCGGATAGCGCGAAGGCGATCCGCCCCGGCATCCCTCTGATCGAGGGCTCCCGCCACGCCAAACGGGCGACCTGAAAGGTGTGCCAATGGGTCCGTGGAATGGTGGTTGCAGGATCGCGCACCCGGCGCTATTAACGCGCACTCAGGCATGAGGCACGATGGCGCTGGACGGCGCAGTCTGCTATATTGTCAGAGCAACATTGCCTGCTTCACGGTCGGTTCTGGGTTTTCAGGCGTCCACGGGGTAGCCAATAAAGCCGCTGTATCAACGGCTTGCCGCAATAGCTCAGTCGGTAGAGCACGTCATTCGTAATGACGGGGTCGGGGGTTCGATTCCCTCTTGCGGCACCAACAAAATCAAGCACCTATGCGAAATCCCAAGCTTATGCGTCTTAGAAAGACGCGTGGCCGCCCTAGCGAAGTATGTTAGCGCTATCGTCAGCATGATGCGCCGCTTCCGGACCAGACTGGCCGGGATTGCTTTTCAGGTGGGTATTATGCCACCTCATCGCGCCACAGCGGGAAGCCTTGGAGCCAACGGTCGGCCGCACGAGGACCGTCCCTCGCGGCTCCCATCGAAATCCTGCAACCAAACGTCCAGCATCTGAAATTTCGTCGGGTCCTTCGGTGTGCCGTGCGCCTGCCGCCATCGGAGCTGCTCTCTCAGGGTCTATCGTTTGCCATACCAACATCCTCGACGCATCGCCTTTCGGCCGCGCGGTCGGTGGTAGGTGCCGCGGCACCAGCAATTTCAGCCGCAGCTACCGCGGGCCGGATCGTGCTCCGGCACGCGCCAAACGCCGTCGCGGTCTTTTTGCGTCGGGTCGTTGTGAGGAAGATGGGAAACGTCGTCGAGCAGGGCTCGTCCAACATCGTATATCGTATTGCTGCACGGAGCGATGACCGCAGCAGCAATTGCTCCGTAAGATGCCGCACTTTGCACCTGAGGGGCAGGCTGCGATGTTGGCTATCGGTGTCGACAAATACCTCAATAGAGGTAATTTACGCTTTCCGGATGCTTCGTCATTCTCCCAAGAACATGAGATGCGGGCGGAATGGGCTGCAGCTTCGCCGCGGCAACTGATTGTCCTGCTCTCGTCAGGGATGGTCAGACGGTAAGACCACGACGAGGATGGGATTCCGGCCTTGGCAGCAATAAGCAGAATTACGAGTTCCGTTATTCAGCAACGGCTTGAGGCCGTCGTCGCCGAAATGGGCGAAGCAATGCTGCGAACGGCCTATTCCCAGATTCTCAATTCCAGCCGCGATTTCTCGACGGCGATTTTCGATGGTCGCGGTCGTCTTGTAGCGCAGGCGGATCACATTCCGCTGCACGTCGGCGCATTGCCGTTCGCCCTGCAGTCCATTCTTGCGGATTTCGAGGGTGACATTCATCAGGGCGATGTTTTCCTGCTGAACGATCCCTATCATGGCGGCAATCATTTGCCGGACATCACGGCGTTTGTGCCGGTTTTCGCTGACGGCGGAGATGTTCCGATTTTCTGGACCATCAATCGTGCGCATCAAAGCGATATTGGGGGCGCGACGCACGGTTCCTATAACCCGGCCGCCACCGAGATCTGGCAGGAGGGGATCCGCATTACGCCGGTCCGGCTGTATGAGCAGGGTCGGCTGCGCACGGATCTGCGCAAGATGCTGGCCACAAATATCCGCCATCCGGCCGATTTCATCGGCGATCTCGACGCTATGGTCGGGTCGGTGCGGTCAGGCGAGCGCCGCCTGCAGAAGCTATTGCGCGATTATGGCCTGGATGTCGTTGAGCAGGCGATCGATGACATTCTGAATGGCGCGGAGGCGCAGGCGCGCGCATGCGTGGCGGCCTGGAAAGACGGCGTCTACGAAGGCGAAAGCTTCCTGGATGACGATGGTCACGACGCAAAGTCGGTGCGGCTGCACGCGACCGTGGAGAAAAAGGGTAGCGCTCTGTTTGTTGACCTGTCGCGCTGTGCGCCGCAGGTCAAGGGCTTCATCAACTCGTCCTACGCCAACACCATCTCGGCCGTGCATATGGCCCTGGCATTTCTCATCGATGCCGAAATTCCCAAGAATGAGGGCACATTCCGCCTCATCCATGTGAAAACCGTCGAGGGCACGATCGTCCACCCGCGGCCTCCAGCGCCGGTGACCCTTTCGACCAATCATCCCTCGCAGGAAATCGCCGAAGCGATCATCAAGGCACTCGCCGCGGCTTGCCCGGATCGCGTGATCGCGGGCTGGGGACGGCGGTTCCGCATCGCAATCAAGGGCATTAATCCACGCACCGGCAAACAGTTCATCTGGCATTTGTTCCATGCCCGTCCCGGCGCTGGCGCATCGAAGGATGCTGACGGCTGGTCGAACGTTGGCGAGTTGGCAGCCGCCGGCGGCCTGAAGTTCGGTAGTGTCGAGGTTGCGGAAACGCGCTTCCCGCTGTTTTTCGAAACGCATGAGTTCCGGCCGGATTCGGCGGGACAAGGGCGGCACCGCGGCGGATTGGGCGCCACGCTCACCATGGTGTGCGAAACCGAGCAGGACGCCGTCGGCAATACCGCTGGCGACGGCGTGATCATCGGCGGTTATGGCATTCTTGGCGGCAAGGACGGCCTGCCGCATCACTACAGGCAGGCGTCGGGCGACAGCGTTCGCGACCTGAAGACCAAGGAAACGAATATTGTCATCAAGCCGGGCGACAAGCTGGTCGTCGATTCCGCCGGTGGCGGCGGTTATGGCCCCCCCGAACAACGCACCGCCGAAGACAGCCGTAACGACGAGATCGATGGACTGATCTCCAAGCCTGCCCGCTGACGATTTCAACGAGGATATCCATGTATCGCATTGGTATTGACGTCGGTGGCACGTTCACCGATTTCGTCGCGATTGACAGCGCCGGCCAGGTCACGATTGCAAAGTCGCCGTCCACGCCGGCCGACCAGTCGAAGGGCGTGCTGGCGGGCCTTACCGTGCTCGCAGAAGAAATGGGCATGAGCCGTAAGGATCTGCTGGCGAAGACCGGTCAGATCGTTCACGGCACCACGGCTGCGACGAACGCGCTGCTGCAGCGTCGCGGCGCCAAAGTCGGGCTGCTGACGACCGAGGGCCATCGCGATGTGCTGGAGCAGCGCGAAGGGCTGAAGCCGGAGCGCTACAATCTGCGCCTGGCACCGCACGCACCGCTGGTTCCGCGTCATCTCCGGCTTGGCGTGAAAGAGCGCATGCGTTTCGATGGCTCCGTGCTGACGCCGCTCGATGAGGCGAATTTGCGCGGCAGCATCCGCACCCTGCAGAGCCATGGCGTCGAGACGATCGCGATCTGTTTCCTGCATGCGCACAGCAACGCCGCGCACGAGCAGATGGCGCGGCACATCGTCGAAGAGATGATGCCCGGCGTTTATATTTCTCTGTCGTCCGAGGTCATCTGCGAAATCAAGGAATACGAGCGTTTTTCGACCACGGTCGTAAATGCGTTCGTCGGCCTGGAACTTGGCCGATACTTGAAGAACCTTGAAGGGCAGCTGCGCGAGGCCGGCTACGTCAACGAGGTGCTGATCATGCACTCGCATGGCGGCGTCGGAACGATCGCGGATTCCACCGCGCTCGCGGCGGCTTGTGTTCTCTCCGGTCCGGCGGGCGGCATCGCAGCGGCGCGCTATATTTCGACCCTGACCGGCGAGGAAAACCTGGTCTCGTTCGATATGGGTGGCACCAGCACGGACATTGCGATCCTCGAACAAGGCCGGGTTCCGCTCAGCACCAATCGCGACATCAGCGATATCCGTATCGCGTTGCCAAGCATCGACATTCACACCATTGGATCGGGCGGCGGTTCGATCGCGCACGTCAACATCGGCGGAATTCTGCACGTCGGCCCGCAGAGCGCGGGTGCGGATCCCGGTCCTGCCTCCTATGGCAAGGGCGGTCTGCAGCCGGCCGTCACTGACGCGAATGTCGTGCTTGGCTATTTCGATCCGAAGAGCTTTCTCGGCGGACGCACGAGTTTTGACGGTCAGGCGGCCGAAACTGCGGTTTCGCGCACGGCCAGGGACCTGGGATGCACGGTCTACGAAGCGGCCGAGGGCATCCAGCGGGTCGTCAACACGCAGATGGCCGAGGGCGTGCGTGTGATGTCCGTACGCCGGGGTGTCGATCTCAGGAACTACACACTGCTGTCGTTTGGTGGCGCGGCCGGCCTGCATGTATCGGACGTGGCGCGCATTCTCGACGTCAAGCGGGTCATTGTTCCCGGTGTGGCGTCGGTTCTATCGGCCTGGGGCATGCTGGCGACGGATCTGCGCTATGAACTGAGTAGCTCGCACATGAGCAGCATGGCCAGCGCGGATGCAACGGCGCTGCGCAAGGCGTTTCGCGAGCTTGAGCTGCAAGGCCGCATGAAGCTGAAGGGTCTCGAGCACGCCAATGTCGAGATCGAGCGATCGGTCGACATGCGCTACGGCGAGCAGGTGTTCGAGCTGAACGTGTCACTCGACGGCGTCGATATCGACACCGACAGCTTCATCGACGAGGTGGTCCAGCGCTTCCATAAGCGGCACGAGGAAGTCTACACCTACAAAAACCTCGCGCAGGAGGTGATCCTGGTGAACATCCGCGTGTCGGCGATCGGCAAGCTCGATGCGGTCAGGCCGCGCAGTCTGGCGCGTGCGGAGGTCACTGCGGATCAGGCCAGCAAGACGCGACGCGTGTATGCCAACGGATGGAGCGACATTCCGGTTTACGAACTGGATCGCCTGTCCATCGGAGCAGTGGTAGAAGGGCCCGCGCTCGTCGAATCCAAGACCACCACGGTGGCCTTGCGTCCTGGCGACCGCGCGGTTGTCAATAATCTGGGCTGGCTCGATATCGCGGTCGGTAATGCTTAGCGAGCGCACGCCCCCGACCAGGGCTGCAATGAATGCATGCGTTTTACAGTGATAACGTCGCGGGCATGTGCCCGGAGCTGCTCGCAGCGATCGCAGCGGCCAATGAGGGCTATACGCCGAGCTACGCCGACGACGCGCTGACCAAGGAGCTTGAGGCCGTCGTCTCGGCCGTGTTCGAAGCGCCGGCGGCCGTGTTCCTGACGGCGACCGGCACGGCGGCGAACGCACTCTCGATTGCTGGGCTGTGTCCGCCGTGGAAGCGCACGCTGTGCCATCGGCGCAGTCATGTCATGGAAAGCGAAGCCGGTGCGCCGGAAGCTTTCGGCGGTGGCGGCAAGCTGACCGCGCCGCGCGATGGACCGTTCGACAAGCTGGCTGCGCGCGACATCGAAGCCGCGCTGCGCGCGTTCAAGCCCGGAGACCCGCACACGCCATGCTTCGGGCTGGTCTCGGTTTCACAAGTGACCGAGGCCGGCAGCGTCTATTCGCTGGATGAACTGCGCGAGATTTCTGCGATCGTGAAAAGATACGGCGCCCTGCTGCACATGGACGGCGCGCGTTTTGCCAATGCGCTCGTCGCCACCGGCGCCTCGCCGGCCGACATGGCGACGCGGATCGGTGTCGATGCTCTGTCGCTCGGCATCGCGAAGAACGGCGGCGCGTTCTGCGAACTCGTCGTGCTGTTCGACCGGGCAAAAGCGGAGGAGTTCCGCTTCCGCCAGATGCGCGCCGGGCAGTTGCTTTCAAAGCATCGCTTTCTCGCCGCGCAAGCCCTCACATCTTTCCGCGACGGCCTTTGGCTGAAGCTCGCCGCCCACGCCAACCGGCAGGCGCAGGCGTTGGCGGAAGGGCTGCGGGCGAAGACCATCGAGCTGGCCCTCGACGTCGAGGCCAACCTGCTGTTTCCGCTGATCGAGGAAAGCCGTGCCCGCCGCCTGAGCGACGATGGGCACGTCATCAAGACGTATGATCCCGCGGCCTTCGGTCGCCCGGACGCTGAAGGGAGCCGCGTTCTGCGTCTGGTGACGAGCTGGAAAACGACCGATGCCGACATCCAGCGCTGTCTCGACGCGCTCTGAGACGAGGACAAGCGCGCGCGATCAAACGCGCGCGCCGACCGCGTGGGCTGCGACCGCGCCATAGCGGTAATAGGCTTCCATGACCGAGCGGAACCGGCGATTTGCGAACTCGGTCACCGGCAGCGGCAGTTCGGCATCCGCCAATTCACCCGCGACCCACTGGGCCAGCACGCCGCCGAACACTGTTCCCGGGGCGATGCCGCGGCCGTTGTAACCGGAAAAACCGATCGAACGCTTTCCGAACCGGTGCAGGCGCGGCATGTGATCCGTAGTCATGCCGATCTGTCCGTACCATCCGGTTTCGAGCTGGATGTCGCCGATGTACGGGAACAGCTTTTTCATCTCGCGCAGGGCGAAATCGCGATGGATTGCGCCATCGACGCCATCCAGTGTGCCGACGCTGCCGTAGACCATGCGACCGTCGGGTTCGACGCGGAACGAGCTGAGTACCGTCTTGGTGTCCCACGCGCCTTCGCCATTCGGCAGGATCCGGCTGCGTGCCTCGGCCGACAGCGGCGAGGTCGAAACGCTGAAGTATGGCAGGAACACCAGTTCCTCGCGGATCTCGGGATATGGAAAGACGGTGTAGGCATTGGTGGCGACGATCACACGGTCCGCGCTCACCGAGCCCTTCGGCGTCGAGACCACGACGCGATCGCCATTCTCGATCACCGAGGTGACGGGCGACTTAGTATAGATTTGAGCGCCCTCGCTCAGGGCAGCTTTCGCCAAACCACGCGCGTAAGCGAGCGGCTGGATCAGGCCGGCGCGCGGGTCGAACAGCGATGCACGATAAGCGTCGGTGCCGGTGCGCGCCTGCGTCGCCGCCGCATCCAGCAGCTCGACCGCGACGCCACGCTTTGACCATTGCGCGTACCGGACTTCCAGTTCCTTGCGTCCCGCGTCTCCAACGCCGCAATGCAGCGTTCCGAGATTGCGCGCGCCGCAGTCAAGGTTGTACTTGGCAACGATATCGAAAACCACCCGCGTACCGAAGGCTAGAAGGTCGAGCAGGCGGGGGCCGTACACGGGGCCGAGCACCGCCGGCATGTCGTCCGGCAGCACCCACAATCCGGCATTCACGTTACCGGAGTTGCGCCCCGAACAGCCAAACCCGATGTCGCTGGCTTCCAGCACAACAGCCGAGATGCCTTTCGCGCGCAGGTGCAGCGCCGTCGAAAGGCCGGTATAACCACCGCCGATGATCGCGACATCGGTGCTTATCGTGCCTTCAAGAGTCGTCGTCGCAGGCGCCACCGGGGCGGATATGGCCCACAGGCCATGAGTAGTGGGCGTCACGGCATGGATATGACTGTTCGCGAAGTGGTCGCTGACCTGTTTCATCGTAATCCTGAAAGATATTGGGGCTGTGTCGGGTTGCGCGGGCATCACGTCACTGTAAGCGGAGACGCCGGTCAACGCCCCGAGATGAGTTAATTGACGCGGAACCTAGCCCCCCTTTTCACTCACTGATGACGCTGTTTGTCGAGCAACTACCATGGACGTTGTACTGAAGAACGCAAGCTGCGCCAATCCGGAGACCCTCAAGCACGCGACGTCCGCGCTGTTTCCGCGCAGGTCTTCACCCGAAATTGCATCTGAGGCAGATGCTCGCCTCGCGACGCACCGCTATAGTTCCAAGGCCACGGCATAAACTTGAATCGCCGCACCTCATCATCCGTCGCATATCGGGATATCACACATCATGAGACACGCCGTCAAAACCGAGTTGCCGCCGATCGATACCCCGCTCGAATGGGTGGTCACGGCGGACGGAAAATTCTACACGGCACTGGTCTCGGTGATTCCAGGCGGCGGGATAGAGACAGGCGACATTCGCGCGCAAACGATCCAGACGCTTGAGAACCTCAAACATTGTCTCGCGGCCGCTGGCGGCACAATGGACGACGTCGTTCAGGTGCTCATCTATCTGACCAACGGCGACGACGTGAAGGCCATGAACGAGATCTACGCGCAGTACTTCAATCAGCCCTATCCGAACCGGGCCACCGTCGTTGTGTCCGCTCTGGTCGTGCCGGGCTGTATCGTCGAGATGGTCGTCCATGCCCATATCGGCGCGGGCAAAGCCAAAACCTGATGGCCGCGGGGCTGACGGGGGATCGCCCTGTCGAGCCCCGATGTTGTTACGCGCGAAAGAAGGCCAGCAACTCCGCGATCACCCAATCCGGCCGCTCCTCCGGAATCCAATGGCCGCATCCTTCCGCGATGCCGCCACGCACGTCCTCGGCCACCCGCTGCCAGGATTCCAGCGCCGTCATACGGCGGCCGCGACCGGCCTCTCCACCATAGCAAAGCACCGGCATCCTGAGTTTGCCGTCCTTCAGGAACCGCTCATTGTCCGCCACATCCTGCGGCGTCGTGCGATAGAAATTGAAGCCCGCCCGCATCGCTCCGGGCTGGCGATAGGTGCGCAGATACTCCTGTTGCGCCTCATCAGAAATCGCATCCGGCCGCGCGCCCCAATTGCGATAGAAGAAGCTTAAGTAAATATCCTCGCGGCCCGCCGTCAGCGCCTCGGGGAAATCCAGCTCCCAATGCAGGCCATGATGCCAGCGATTGTTGAACATAGCCGGCGTGCCATCGCCCGGCACCGGCACATCGAAAATCGCCAGCTTGCGCACGGCATCGCGATGTTGGGCTGCTAGCGAGAACGCGACCGGGCCGCCCCAATCGTGCCCGACGACGAGAAGCGAAGTCTCTCCCAGAACAACGTGCGCCAAGCGCCACAGATCATTGGCAATGGTTTTCTTGTCGTAGCCACCGACCGGCCTTGATGACTCGCCAAGCCCGCGCAGATCCGGCGCGATAACGCGATAGTGTGGCGCCAGACCAGGAATGATGTCACGCCACATGTACCAGGTCTGCGGCCAGCCATGGATCAGCAGGACAGCCGGCCCGCTTCCCGCCGTGACGTAGTGGATGCGCACATCGCCGAGATCGGCATGTCCATGTTCGAGCTGCGTCATGAGCAATAGTTTCCTCCGTATCGTGGCTTTGATCGGCCATCTGTCGGCTGATTGTAGCGCGCCGGTTTGCGGCCCGAAGGGAGAATTTCGGCAGAGCAGCCATCGATCCCTATCGCCGCCGTTGGAACCTCCGTCGACGGACCGCGTTTTCTGCCCAGAGCTTCTGTAGAGGAGACAAATCATGGGCAGCACGACCGATAAGGTGAAGGGCTACGCCAACGAAGTTGCAGGCAAGGTCAAACAGGGCGTTGGCCGCGCGATCGGCAATGAGCAGATGGAAATCGAAGGCGTGGCGCAGGAAGCCAAGGGCGAGGCCCAGAAGGCCATGGGTAAAGCCAAAGGCGTTGTGAAAGACGCCGCAGACAAGCTCGCCGACAAGGCACACGAGAAGCTGTAAGGCTCGCCACCACGCGCGGGCGTCGCTTGAGACTTCGCGGCGCCCGCTTTTTTGCGCGCTTTAAAAAATCTCTCCGATGCGCTCGAGACGGCTGGACATTGAGGCGATCTGATTGCGTTTGTGGCGGATCGCAGCAAGTGCAGCCGCTTTGCCTTTAGCACCCAAGCGAACCCCGACATACTCATCGGCGATTGCTGCCCATTCTTGTTTTCGAACCTTCCTGTCACGGTTCATCTGCTCCAGGATTTCATCGAACTTCGCAGCATCTGCCCGACTGTCGCGCAGCGAAGTCAGATAATGAGCGACGACGGCTCCGTTGGCGGGAGCATATTTCGGTGACTTTGGCGGACGCGCGTATGGAGCCGTCCCGAGCGCAGCCTCCACTCGCTTGCAGAATTCCCCGACCGAAAGCTCATCGTGCGCACTCAGAAGTTCGTTGAGACGCGCGATGTCGGTGGTTGCGGCCTTGTTACCCTGCCAGGCGGTCAACAGCGCCGCCAGATGGCCAAGGCCCTCTCTCAGGTCGCGGACCAGCATGGAACAGACGAGCCTCCAATTTTGCACCGATTGGATCGAACATCTTGGCAATTTCGCCATCGGCCAAATACGCGATTTGCGAACCGGCAGTCCGCGCGATTGCAGCTTTCCGGCACACGTACGCGTCATCAAAGATAACCGGGGCTGGGCTTGCCGGCCAGAAATGGGCGAGGCCGTCTTTCAGTTCCTTCAGTGCGATAGTCTCGCTCAGGTTCAAACTGGGCTGCGCCGCGACCATGGTCGGAATGATCGCGGCGGGCTGGATTTGCGGCGCGATTGTCTTCTGGATCTGACGGAAGACACCGAGCGTATTGAGCGCTGCCGAAACCGACAGCCCGTCGAGAATGGTCGGGATGATGAAGTGCGTGCTGGCGCAGGCCGCGTTGACGGTGGCGGTCATCAATCGCGGCGGCGCATCGATGATGACGAGATCGAAGCGTTTCTGGAACTCCGGATCGCTGAGAATGCGCTGCGTGGCATAGCGCACATCGGCGCCACCACCCTGCACCAGCCATTTGAACATGGCGCGGTTCTCGGCCCGATTGAGTTCGTAGAACGCCGGAAACAGACGCGAGCGCGGCAATGCGGGCTGCAGCGCCATCGTACGCGCCAGCGCATCCTTGGCATTGGTGGTGGGATCGAGAAGAAGATTGGCGCTGAAATCGACGTTGTCCGCGCCGTAGGGCAGCACCGCGTCGCTTAGCGAGCCTTGATAGTCGAAATCGACCAGCAGAACGCGCTTGCCGCGATCATCGAAATAGGCCGCCAAATTCGCGGCCAGCGTGGTTTTGCCTACGCCGCCCTTGAAATTGGCGACGACCACGATCGGGATGCTGTCGTTGATGCGCCTGAAGTAGCTCGCCGTATCGGCCTCTCGCAGCCAGTAGTCGACATCGCCACTGACCAATTGCTCGATCTGGCCGAGCTGACCCCGCAGCTTGCCGACGTCGGCGGTGCGTTCTTCGACCTCGGTGTGCAGTACGTCACAGCGTTGGCGCAAATCCCCCAGCTCTTTCTGAGTCGTTTCTGGAATGCTCTTAGCGCCAAGTTTCCAGCCGATGCGCCAGCCAAGACCAAAAATAGTCGCCGCAGACGCCAGTGCGCTGAGCAGAGCCCCAATCACTCCAAGAGGCCAAGCGCTTAACCACCGCAGCTCGTTCATCCCAGCTCCCCCGCCACCGTCTGGCCCAAGACAATCAGACGTAGACAGACGAGTCAAAGAGCAGCGGCGGAACCGTTGGATAAGCTGTGCATGCGCGATAGCACAACGCGCAGCGTTGGATGCGCGCCTGCGCGTCGCGAAATCAATGCGTTGATGACCGGTTGGCGATCAGGCCGCCGTCACGCCGAGCCCTTCAGCGGGAACTGATAGGCCACGGTCTGCGATCGTCCGTCGTCCACCAAGTCGGTGGCTTCAGGACCCGGATCGTCGGGCGCACGCGGCGGCACGAAGATCTTAGCCTCAAGCGGACGGCCGGGTCGCCGAACCGGCCGCGAAATCGTGGGTGATCCCATTGTCGTCGTCTGTGCGGCCGTCACTGGCACCTCCGACGACATCTGCAACGGCTTTTCCGTCATTTCGGGCTTCCGCCTTTCGGCCGCGACGCGGTCCTTGCTTTCGGGCGCCACCGCGGCGGCCACTACCGGCGCGGGTGCTGGCGGCGCTGCCTTGGCCGGCTCGGACTGTAGCGCCGGCTGCGTGGTCACCGCCGGCTTTTCGGGTTCAACCGAGGCAATCGGCTCTGGCTTGGGCTGACGTGCCGGCTCTGGCTGCGCAGGCGCGGGCGCCGTCTCGACAACCTCGGCATCGACTGCCTTGGCAGGTGCTGCGGGCGTGACCGTGACTGTCGCGACCTCGGGCTCCGGCGTAGCATCGGC
>JAEZBZ010000222.1 GCA_023412745.1 Pseudomonadota bacterium
AGGGGCATGAACGGCCTTCCAACCAGGGCAGCTGATGGACCAATTAAAGGGGGATGGCGGTTAAAGATTGATGAGCGGAAGATCGATTGTGGATCAGATTGCGACATGCCCCGTCGATGCCGTCATACGGTCGCCGAATTGCCACGAGCGCCGCCGCCTGCGGTTCAACGCGGTCGTTCGATCGGTCGCATCGTTGCAGGCACATGAGGTGCGCGCCTGTTCGCAACAGATATTAAGCGTCCTCGGCTAGCCCTTCATCGCGCTGACTTCCTATTGTGGTCCTCGGCGCGGTCGTGCACAGGCGCGAAAGGCCTCGCTCTCAGTGGCTGCGGGCCTGTATGATTTACTTGTATATTCCGTCAGTTCCAGCAGCCCGCGGGAAACGCTCCGCCTCTCCCCAACCGGCGAGTGGAGGATTAAGAGTGAGACAGATGTTTTGATCTGAACCGGAGTCCTTAATCGCGCGCCAAGCTGCGCGGGGCGACCGAAAGCCCGGCGACGACAATCCAGCCCGCGGTTGCGACCGGAGCGGTATGACCAAAGAGGAAAAGCAAAGGGAACTGCGACGCCTCCAAGGCGCACAGATTATCGGACAGAACAAGCGCCGCCCGCGTCAAACACGTGACGGGACGCTTAAAGCGTCTGCATCAAAATGAAGAGACCCACGCCGATAACCGGCCCCAGAAGCGTGGCGACTAACATCACAAGCAACGGCTTCGCCGTCATGACACTACCCCGCAACAATACAACGCCGCTCGAAGGCGACTCCCCTCCTCGAGCTTACACATGTGTCAAATGCGCCCCTCAACGCAGTGACACGACTATTATCAGGATACACCCAATTGTGAGATATTGCACCTGGAAATTGCAAAGCTTAGGCTTGCTTTTGGTGCTGTTATTTTGCAGCACGATTCAGGCGTTCAAAATGGGGCATTCCTGAACCCGCGAGAAACAACCAAAACCCATAAATTTCAATGCATTATGCAGGGCACCTAGACCTTGAATTAGGTTCCTTCTAAATGTGTGGATAACTCAGATTATCGCCCTCCGCGCGAATGCAACATCACTGATTTGTGACAAAATTACTACACTCATATGAAGCGGTCCTAGCGACCACGGATCACTTCATATCGAAAAGCGGAAGTTGGCTCTGATCCTGGCCCTTGGTCTCGTGCGCAAGCTGCTCGATGCGGTCGAATGGCACCTGCTCGGCCATGATCAATGACCGCTGCGCCTTGAGCGAACGCACAAGCCCTTCCTGCACGAGGTGGAACTCACCCACCGTCTGGCCGGGCAGCACGGCAGCCGGATCCAGGCCGCTTTCACTCTGGAAGGCCGCCTTAAGCTTACGCAACGCGGTGTCTTCACGAACGCGGCCGATGAACCACGAGGTGATCTGGTCGCGGCTCTTGTAATCGAGGTCGCCTGGCGACTGGGTTGCCAGCATTAGGCCGAGACCGGCCGACCGCGCCCGCTTGAGCAGGCTCTGCAGCGGCTCGGCGGTTGCCGGCTTGGCGTTGGCCGGGATGTAGAGGTCGGCCTCGTCGAACATGACGACGGCCTGCAGTTCGTCGTTCGGGTTGCGCTGGCAGAAGCGCAAGGCTTCGGACAGGAACTGCGAGACCCAGAACAGGATGTTCTCGTTGTCGCCAAGGAAGCCGGTGTAGATCACCGACAGGCGCGGGCGGCCGGGACGCGCGAACGGCCCGATACCCAGCAGCGACTCCATGCGCAGGTTCTCGCCACCGCCCTCGAACAGCGACGAGTTGCGATGCCGCAAGCTGTCGAGCTGGGCCACCAGGTCGCGGCGGATCTTGCCCGACGGGTCCATGCGCTGCGTCAGGTCGGTCAGCTCGGGATCTTCATCCTCCAACAGATAGATGAGATCGCCCAGCGTGACTTCCGTGCGCGACCGGCTGCCGAGGATCTTCAGCGCCACCGACAGCGTGCCGGACTGCTTCTGGTGGGTCGCCGAGTTCTTCAGATGCAGCATGTCGCCGAGCGCCGCCGCCGACAGGTTGGCCAGAAGCTGCTGCTCGTGCTCGGGCAGCTCGCTGATACCGGTCGGCAGCAAGGTGATCGAAATCGGCCGCCCGGACGAGCGGCCGGGCGTATAGACGGCGACATCGATGGCGTCGGCGAGCTTTTCGCGTTCGCCGCGGCGCTCAAAGATCTCGTTGTCGTTGCTGCGCCAGACGTCCGGATTGGCGTAGCTGCACAGGTCTCCCTTACGGTCGATCAGCACCGCCGGAATACCGCGCAGCAGCAGTTGCTCAATCAGGCTCAAGGCCAGCGTGGTCTTACCGGAACCGGAGCCGCCGAGCACCGCCGCGTGCCGCTTGAGAACATCGCGATTGAGCGTCACCGCCTTGCTGCGGCCACCGATCTCGCGGCCAGCATAGATACTGCGCGCGTTGTCGCCGCCCTCGTCGAGAATGACGGACAGCGGCAGCTCGTCGTCATTGGCCGGCAATTCCGGCGGCGAGGACGAACCCCAGCCGATCCAGTCGGCCCAGCGGGCGCGCGGAACCTTCTCGCTATCCGGCAGATGCGGCGGCGGAGGCAGTCCCCCGGCAGGATCGTCCGCCGGCGCGGAGCTGTCGAACGTCGAGATGGTCGCGCCGTACATCGACGCATCATACGCGGGCGGCAGCTGCGGCGTCGGCGCGACCGGCAACGGCGGGAGCTCAACCGTGGGCGGCTTCGGCTCGCTGCTCACGGGAGGACGGCCCATCAGATCCAGGCGCAGCATCTGCACGATCGGGATCAGCGCCGACAGCATCTTCATCTGCTCGAACCAGCGCTTGAAGCCCGGATCGAAGCGGTGATGGGTATGGAACTCGCGCACCATCAGCATCCGCTCCCATTCCGGGATCGGGATGAGGATCGAGCGCCCGCCGCCATCGCGGAATTTGCGGAAGGCCTGCGCTGTCTGGTTCTTCTTATTCGGCGGGAAATCGCTGGCGCGTAGCATGAAACAAGCGCGCCCACTCATATGCATCAGGACTTTGTCGAGCTGGCGCTTGAGGCCGCCGCCCTGGGTTCCGCGATTGCACAGGAACACGCGCGCGTCGAAGCTGTGGCCCGCGCTTTGCCCCGCCATGTGGCGGATCGTGATGTCGATAGCCGGCAGGTCATCGGCCAGTTCCAGCCGTTTGACATCGAGACCGACAGCATCGCCCCACTCGTCCTTGGCCAGCCCGAGTGCCGCAACCAGGACGTCCATCAATTCCTGGTCGTCGGACGGAATCTCGGCTTCCGACGCCTGCGAGAAGCGATCCCACATCTCGCGGTAGTCGATGCTGCTGCCCTCGGGCTCAGCGTTCGGTTCATCGTTACTGGGGGCGAATCCGAGCGCGGCCGCCAGTGTGGAGATGAAGCCGGCCTTGGCCAGCGGTTCGTCCGCCTCGTCCGGTTCATCCCCGCCGTTGTCCTGCTGCGCGCGCAGGCGGCCCTGGGCATGTTCCAGCAGCCGGCGGGTCGACAACCCGCCGAACTCCTCGAAGAACTGCGGCCCGAAGAACGCCGACGCGTCGGGGAAACTCAAGCCGCCGCCATGCTCCTCGGCCTGATGCTCCAGACGCTTGGAGATGATCAGCTTGGCTTCTTCCTGAGTGCGCGACTCCAGCAGCGCGACCGGCCCGGATTTCTCGATCCGATCGATATACGACTGCGCCAGAACCCCACGCACCTGGCCGTAGAAATCCTCCAGGCACGAAATCAGCACGATCGCCGACGGCAGCCGGTTGGCGACCTGAATCAGATCGCGCACGGCTTTCTGGAAGCGGTCCTCGGCATCGTCGAAGAAACGCAGGTCCTCCACCTGATCGATGCAGAACACCATCGCCGCCTTGTCGACGGTCCACATGATGCGGCCCAGCGCCTCGATGATCTCGAAGGCGCGGCCGTCACCTGTATTCGGGTCGAGCGCCGCGACGGCCGTCTGCGACAGCTCGTTGAGCGCGCGGCCGTAGAGATACTGGCGCACACGCTGATCGATGCGCGGATCGCAACGCTGCATATATAGAAGTGCGCGCACGCCGTTGATGTCGAGTTCCTGCTCGGAGAACGCCGGGCTGGCGACGATGTCGTCGGCCAGTCTGACGATGAGCCGCGCGAGGCCCGCTTCATCGAGCGCACCGTCACGCAGCTTGGCGAGATCGGTCTCGGCAAGACCATCGGCGCTGGTGACGAGATGATTGGTCAGCCGGGCCAATCCGCTCTCACCGCCATTGTCCGGATCGTACGGCTTTTCCAGCGAATTGATCAGCCGGCGCAGGTAATAGTCGGCATAGCTCGCCACATCCGGCGTCATCTGGGCGTAGCCGAAATAGGCCTTTCCCTGACGGTG
This sequence comes from Pseudomonadota bacterium, assembly GCA_023412745.1. Classification (GTDB taxonomy): domain Bacteria; phylum Pseudomonadota; class Alphaproteobacteria; order Rhizobiales; family Hyphomicrobiaceae; genus ZC4RG25. The sequence goes on from JAEZBZ010000222.1 coordinate 4,352, forward strand.
CGCGCTGGTTCTCAGCGCCCGCAAAAGATGTGTCTTGCCAGCGCCGGACTGGCCATGAAACAGCAGGATGCGCGCTTGCGTATTCGAGCCGCGACCAGACGTGACGGCGTCTAGCAGATCCTGAAACTTGCGGCGCGCCTTGACGTGCACGAGCTCGACATCAACCGGGTCGGCCCGCCAGAGGTCGTCCTCCCAGGTGATCGAATGCTCGAAGGCCGCGGCCAGGCCGTCCACGGACGGCGCAGCTTGCGCGTTCGGCTGCATATTCAGTGGGTCCCCCAACGCGGGCATTCCGTAATTGCTCTCATCTCATTCCTGGATTCCAGCGAATCACAGGACCATTCTAGCATCTTGTTCTGTCATGCGTTTCATGCGGCCTGCGAGCGCGGGCTCTGCGTCGCTCTAACTCTCGACGCGGACAAAGTGCCAGACCGTATTTTTGTAGGCGACGGCGGAGTCCTGCAGGTCTTTCATGCTCCGCTTGTCCTTCAAATCAGCGTTGGACAGAACAACGTAGCCCGTGCGGTGCGCTTCCGCCAACATCGCCTTGAACTCGATATCGGACAGCCCCCATTCAGGGTGTGTCTCCTGAACTGCCGTCCAGACATGTGAAATGAAGGCTTTGCGATTGCCCGGCCAGCCTTCCGCGCGCGCACTGGCAGCCGAAAGCACCACGTCGGCAAATCCGCTGAGATCCGGCCGGGACGCCGCTGGGGGACGTGCTGCAGGCGTGCGGGCCGCCTGAGGAGACGCCGGTTCCGCCGCGACAAGCACGGGCTTGGCTTGCGCCGGTGTCGGTGCTGGCTCGGCCGCCTTGGCAGGCGGAGGCTGATCATTGGGCAACCCGCGCGCCACGTAGTCGCGCAAGATCGCCGTCCGCAGCGCGTCAGCATCGAGCTGGAACGCGCCGACCTGCTCGGCAGCGAGCGCCGCGACAAGCCTGCCGTCAGTGCCGAAATCGCGCGGCCGTCGCGCCAGTTGTCCGGCCAGCAGCCGGCCCGCTTTCGGCGCTAGCCCGGTGCGTCCGCTGAGCGTACCCTTGAGCTTGTTGCCGAATGCTCGTTCCAGCGCGACGACGGCCAGCGCCTGGCGCAGCTTGGCGGCGCTTGCACTCGTGGCGCTCTTCAAAGGCAATCCAAACGCACGCTGCAGGATCGCGGCACGCAACCCGTCCGGTTTCGCCAAGGCCTTGAGACGCGTCGCCGACAACGCGCCGAGCCCCAGTGCGTGCGCGACGAGACGCGTGTCGCGAATGTCGGTCCAGGTTTTCGGCAGCGCCTTGCCGCCAAGCTCGCGCACCAGCGCCTCGCGGCCCTGCGGTGTCAGCTCGACACGATTACGCGACACGCTGATCGCGCCATCGATCGTCAAGCCGGCCGTAGCGTGCGCCAGCGCCTCCCGCCACGCGGCCGGCGTCAGCTTATGGGTCACATACGGCCCAAGATCGCGTGCGAGCTCGCTTTGCGTCGCGCCCGTCTCTCCCGCAGCACGGGCGAGCAACAGCACACGTAACGCCGGAGCATCCGTCTCGGCTTTGATGTCGGGCACCACTACAGCCTTCATACTTCGACCTCCTGGTCAGTCCAGGACTCGAATCAACAGATAATGCTGTGATTTTGAGGAACGGGCCGGCGGTGCCAAGTCTAAGTTGCCTCAACCAACCGAACCAACCACAGGAAAGATTGCGCCTGCCCGTCCGGCGCAGTGCTGGGTGCAGTGCCAGCGCTGGCCGGCCAACCCACTGATGCGTCACCGGGATCGCAGCGCTCCGTCGTGCACAAAATCTGCGCTTGCACGCGTCCCGCCGCCGCTCTGCCCCACAAACGTCACTGTCCTCATGGCATGTTCACCACGTTGACGGGTGCCTTCAAAAACAACCACGACGTGCACGGCGTAAGCAGGTAGCGGCCGGAGGGCGAGGTTCCGTTAGCATTAAGGCTCAGTTAACCCGGATCAGTGATCCTGATGGGGGTCCGCTACCGGCGGGGGTTGTTCCGGATGTATCGCGTCGCTGTATCTGCATTTCTCATCACCGTGCTGACTGGCTGCAGCATCGGTGGTTCAAAGCCACTCAGCATGGGCTTCACCGACTCCGGCAGCAATGTCGGATCCGGCGGCAGCATGGCGCTTGGCGACAGCGCGCCTGTATCGCGGCCACGCTCCAACGACTCATCGCACCCGCAAGTCGCCGCCCTCCAGGACAGCGCACCACGCAATTCCTATGAAAAGGCGGCTCCTGGAGCGCTGTCCAATCGCGACTACTCGGAAACCCGGCTCGACGCGGAACACGCGCGCGACCTCATTAATGCCTATCGCCGCGAGAAGGGTCTGAAGCCGGTCCGCCTCAACATGGAATTGACCAACGCCGCGAAGGCGCATTCGCGCGACCTCGCTCGTTGGGACCGCATTTCCCATTATGGTTCGGATGGCTCGAACCCCTGGGATCGCGTGAAGCGCGCTGGCTACAATGCCAAGCTGGCGGCCGAGAACGTCGGCACCGGCCAAGCCAGCATCGAGGAAGTCATGAAGGGCTGGAAAGCCAGCCCCGGCCACAACAAGAACCTGTTGACCAAGGATGCCGAGCACATGGGCATCGCGCTGGTTCAGGATCCCCGGACCGAATTCAAGACGTTCTGGACGCTCGTTATGGGTTCCGCCCTCTAAGACATCCCTCGCCCGAAACACAACGGGCCCTCGCAAGGGCCCGCAATGAGACACGATTGTCCGTCGCGTGACACACGCGGCGGTTTGCAGTTCCCTCAGCCCCCCATCAGGCGCATACGCTCGCGCTGGCGCACCGTTTCGGCGACGCCCGTCCACGCCCAAGAGCGTCCGACATTGCCGCTTTGATTGTGATAGGCGGCAAAAAACTCGGCAACATCGACTGCATGTTGCCCGTGACGCGATTCCAGCACGGCGGCCAGCGCGTCTACCTCGGTGAAAGCAGGAGTAATGTCGTCGTCGGCATCGCAGAACAAGGTATTCATCCCCGCCTTCCTGTGGCTCTTAATAAATTCACAAAGACAGAGAGCAAGAACGGTGCCAGACGCGCACGCCTCCACCGATTTTTCCAGTTGCCCCGGACGAAACGCTTCCCGCGACTTGGAACGGCCGGAATCGCCTGATACCGTAAACGGATGGTTCAAATCGGGACGAGGTTTGACATGGCACTGTACGAAAATGGTCGTTGCCACCGTATTGTCCTGACCTTGTCGGCGCTACTCATCATGACGGCATTCGGCCCTGCAATTGCGCAGCACACGGATCCGCACGTTTCGGGTTCGACCCTCCAGTCGCCTCAGCAGCCACCTGCCGCTGCGCCGCCGACGCCGGCCGAAGGAGAAGCCAGCACCCCACCCTCCGACGCCAGGCAACCGTCAGACCCCGGCTGCAAGCTGCAGAACCCGACGAAACTCGATCTGATCGTCTAGTTAGACCAATTCGTTCCTCTCGATCGCGACGCTCGCAACGGCACAAGCCGCCCGCAATGATGTGCATGCGAGGTTAGAGATGGCGCTACTGGGATTTGGATGTCACCGGCGCCTGCGCTGTTGCAGACTTTGGCCTTGCCTTGGCAGCCGAACCTTGCTGGGTCGCGGCGGACTTCGGCCTGGCCTTCGTGGCCGGGGCCTGAGACGGCGTACCACTTTTGGCTTTCGCGCCCTCGGCCGGCGCACTCTTGGCGGCGGCTTCCTTCTTGGCGGCCGCCCTGCCCTTGCGCTGCGACCTGGCGACCCGCGGCCGGCCATTGCAGCTCCACGACGTCACGGACTGGCGCACGCTGACCACCGCTTTCGGGTCCGGCGCGCGGGGCAGACTATCCAGCGTCGGGCTGTCGAACAGCTCCTTCCAGCCGTAGTTCTCAAAACCATGGTCGAGCAGGCTGGCGGCACGAATAGCGCGGCCCATGCCAGAACTCTCGCCCAGAACAACCGCCATCAGCCGGCGCCCGTCCCGCGTGGCGCTCGCCACCACGTTGTACCCGGAGTCACAGATGAAGCCCGTCTTCAGGCCATCGGCGCCGTCATAGACCTTGAGCAGGCTGTTGTGACTGCCGAGGCGGCGCTTGCCGATCCGCATGTCGGGCGAAGCCCAGCGCTCGCGATGTTCGGGAAAGTCACGCACGACCGCGCGCGACAGGATGGCCAGATCGCGGGCGGTCGTGAGCTGTTAGGGCGCCGGCAGGCCATGCGGATTGACGAAGTTCGTCCGCGTCATGCCAAGCCGGCGCGCGGTCGCATTCATTTTCTCAACGAAACCCGCCTCGCTACCGCCAACGGCCTCTGCCAGCATGACTGCGACGTCATTGGCCGATTTGACGATCAGCGCCTGCAGGCCCAATTCGACGCTCATCTGACCACCGACGGGCAAGCCGACCTTGCTCGGCTGCTGGGCATGGGCCAGCTCGCTCGTCGTCAGCTTGGACTCCAGTGTGATCGTCCCGGCCTTGAGAGCCTCGAACGTCACATAGGCGGTCATGATCTTCGTGAGCGATGCCGGGTACCAATGATCGTCCACGTCTTCCGCGTAGAGAATCCGGCCATTGGCGGCGTCGATCAACAGCGTCGGTCCAGCGATTGCGGCAGTTGGCAGTGCGAATGCCGCACATACCAGCGCAAAAAGGGTGGTCCGGCTGCCTGTCATCCAATCCGCTCCGCCTCTTACAATGATCACTCTGCCTGATTCGGCGGTGATTCGGCTCTGCGCCGATTACTGGTTCATTCTACCAGCTGTATTGGCGGGCACCCATTGGTGCCCCAGGCCCGACTCGAACGGGCACTCCCTTGCGGGAACCAGATTTTGAGTCTGGCGCGTCTACCGGTTCCGCCACTGGGGCTTTACGCCCTTTGCGTTGTGTGGCGCGATCATAGTCAGAGAGTGCGCGTCGTCAACGCGTTATACTGGCAAACTATCCAACCGAGGCATTCTGGCATCAGCCCGCGCCTGAATGCCCCTCATTCCGGAGGAACCACGGAATCCCTTCCCAGTTACTGACGAGCATTGGCCCATTCCCCGATTGTTGGAGCAGGAACGATTGGACCTCAACACACCCCGACGACCGGAAGATGACGCGGCGGCAGAATCCGAGCTCACGTTCATTCGCCGCGTCTTGATCATTGCCGCATTCATCGCCCTGGCAGGCCTGATCTACGTCCTGTCGGACGTGCTGCTTCTGGTGTTCGGCGCGGTGCTGTTTGCCGTCATTTTGCGGGCGCTGGCCGATCCGCTGACGGAAAAGCTCGGGCTCAGCGAGCCCGTGGCGCTCCTGGTCGCCTCGCTGGCCCTGTTCCTGCTGGTCTCGGCTGGCTTCTTCCTATTCGGCACCCAGATCGCCACGCAGCTCACCGAACTGTATCAGCAATTGCCGAAGGCATTCGAAGCGGTGAGCACCAGGTTCGGCCTGACACTCAGCGCCGATATGTTCACCGGCACCGCCGTCGGCAACCTGGTGTCCACCGCCTACACCTGGGCCACTACGCTGGTCTCGGTTCTGGCTGGCATCCTGATCGTGGTGTTCGGTGGCATCTACTTCGCCACCAACCCGACCATGTATCGCAACGGGCTGGTCATGATGTTCCCCGTCAGCCTGCAGCCCGAGATTGGACAGACACTCGATGACGCGGGGCGCTGCTTGAAGCTGTGGCTGACGGCGCAAGTGCTGGCCATGATCATGGTTGGCGTCGCGACGGCGGCTGGCCTCTGGCTGGTCGGCCTGCCCTCCGCGCTGGCCCTTGGCCTGATCGCCGGGCTCGCCGAGTTCGTGCCTGTCGTCGGCCCGATCGCGTCGGCGGTGCCCGGGTTGCTGATCGCAGCTTCGATCAGTTGGCAAACTATACTGTGGGTGCTCGCCGTCTACATCATCGTGCAACAGCTCGAATCCAACCTGATCATGCCGCTGCTGGTTGGGTCGGCCGTCAACATCGCGCCCGCCGTCGGCCTGTTCGCGGTGATTGCGCTGAGTGTGATGTTCGGTCCGCTGGGCCTGCTGTTCGCCTTCCCCCTGGCCGTGGTCGCGGACGTGGCAGTGCGGCGGCTCTATATCCGCAACACGCTCGGCGAAAACGTCAAGATTTCAGGCGAAAAACCCTAACGCTCCGGGACCGTAGATGTGGCGCCGACAGCGCCTATGGCGGTAGACCTCGATACGTCCAACGCACAGCGTCGATCTCGACTTAGGTACATACCCAGTTGACGCGAATATGCCCGTCTGTCGGGCCAAGGCGCATTGCGACACGTCACATGCCTTCTTAAAGAACCAACTGAATTCGTTAATTTCCCATGCAGCGCAGCAGCGGAGCCGCCGTGAACCGCAGCCGGATACGCTTGGTACTGAGCCTCGAACCGATATGCAGCGGGCCCTACAGTGCGCGCGCCGGGGCATCCAAGCAGATCAGCGCACACAGCCATCACGCCGGGCCTTTAAATCCTTGAAGGAAGGGACTTCATCTTGAAACGTCACTTACCAGGAAAACCGCTGCTGTCCGTCGGGGCATTGCTCACACTGATGATCATCAGTGTCGGGAACTCGGTTGCAGCGCCCAGCGGTGCGGCTTTGGCGTCGCCTCTCGCAGCCTCCGGCGGCGAACCGTCGTTCCTGCTCGTCGTAAATCCCGACTCTCGGGCACGATCAGCCTGCATCTCACGCGCAGCGAATACGATGCAAGCTTGCCTGCGTGGCTGCCCGCGCAATCCGCCGAGTGCCTTCAACCGGTGTGCATCCCGGTGCACGACCGCCAACAATAATGCGTGCCGTCACCTCGCACCGCCCAGGCGGGGTCCAGCCGGGGGCTCTGCACGGTAAGAGCTTGCAGTACGCTCGCCCCGGCTTCGGTCGGGGCGATTGCCTGATCGTTCAAGCCGGCAGCGTTGCGCTAGCGCCAACTGAACGTCACGCGGCCTGTTCCATGGACGTGCTCAGTCACAGTTACGCGATCGCCGACGTGAGGCTCGTGGGCTTTGAGCGCCAGCACCTGGACATGACGGCCATCATCGAGCGCGACATCCACCGTGAGAGCCTGGGACGCACCTTTGGTTGCCGGCACAGCCACATGCTCCACGCGGCCAGCGAGGCGATGATCCTCGGTCGTCGCATCCAAGCCGGTCAGAAGCAATCCAGCCGCTGCAGTAAGCAGCACCGCAAACACAAGCCCCGCGATCTTCAAGCGACGGCGAAACAGCAGTTGATCAAGTTTACGTCGTGTCTCGTCGCGCATGGCGAAGCTTCCGATTCAAGCTGCCTGGGGCTGCCTGGCCAGCAGCCTGACGATGTCCAGCATGATGTCGTTGAGCTGGAAATCCTTCGGCGTATAGATGGCCGAAACGCCCAGGGCCTTCAATGCGACAGCGTCGTCGGGCGGTATAATGCCGCCAACCACAACAGGAACATCGTCCAACCCCTCACGGCGCATGATCTCCATGAAGGTCTTGAGCAGCGGTAGGTGCGATCCAGACAGCACCGACAGCCCGACAACGTGGACGCTCTCCTCCAGCGCCGCGCGGACGATTTGGGCCGGCGTCAGGCGGATACCCTCGTAGAGGACTTCCATACCGCAATCGCGCGCCCGCACGGCAATCTGTTCCGCGCCGTTGGAATGGCCATCGAGCCCAGGCTTGCCGACCAGCAGCTTGATCGGGCGGCCGAGTTGCTCCGACACGCGACGCACTTCGTCGCGGACCGCTGCGATCCCCGCCGCCTCGCCGCCCATCGCCTGCCCGACGCCCGTCGGCGCACGGTACTCACCGAAGATGCGACGCAGCGTCGAGCCCCATTCTCCCGTCGTCGCGCCCGCCTTGGCGCAGGCGATCGACGGTTCCATGATGTTGGCGCCATCCTTGGCCGCTTGCGTCAGCGCGCGGAGCGCCGTGGCAACCGCCGCCTCGTCGCGGGCCTCGCGCCACGCCCGCAGCCGCTGGATCTGCTCAGCCTCGGCTTCCGGCCCGACCGTCAGGACCGCCCCTTCCCCGGCAGACAGCGGCGACGTCTCGCTCTCCGTGAAGCGGTTGACGCCGACAACGACTTGGGCGCCATCCTCGATTTTCGCCAGCCGCTCCGTGTTGCTCTCAACGAGCCGCCGCTTCATGTAGTCGATCGCCGCCACCGCGCCCCCCCCCATGCGCGCGATCGTCGCCAACTCCTCGCGCGCTTGGCTTTTCAGTTCATCCACCTTTCGCTGGATCTCGACCGAGCCGTCGAAGATGTCGCCGTAGTCCAGGAGGTCCGTCTCGTAGACCAGCACCTGTTGCATCCTGAGCGACCACTGCTGATCCCACGGACGCGGCAGCCCCAGCGCCTCGTTCCATGCCGGAAGCTGCACGGCACGCGCCCGCGCCCGCTTCGACAACGTAACGGCGAGCATCTCCAGCAGGATGCGATAGGGATTGTTTTCTGGCTGCTGTTCGGTGAGCCCCAATGAATTGACCTGCACGCCATAGCGGAACAGGCGATGCTTGGGGTCCGATACGCCATAGCGGTCGCGCGTGATCTCGTCCCATAGTTCGACGAACGCACGCATCTTGCAGATCTCGGTGATGAAGCGCAGGCCGGCGTTGACGAAGAACGAGACCCGTCCGACCACGGCGCCGAACGCCTTGTCATCGACCGCGCCCGATGCCTTTACCTCATCGAGAACCGCGATCGCGGTCGCCAGCGCGAAGGCCAGTTCCTGCACCGGCGTCGCACCGGCTTCCTGCAGGTGATAGGAGCACACGTTGGTCGGGTTCCACTTCGGCACTTCAGCGCACGAGAACACGATGGTGTCTCGGATTAACCGCAACGACGGCTCGGGCGGAAACACATACGTGCCACGCGACAGGTATTCCTTGATGATGTCGTTCTGGATGGTGCCGCTGAGCTTGTCGCGTGGTGCCCCCTGTTCGTCCGCCACCGCAATGTAGAGCGCGAACAGCCACGCCGCCGTCGCGTTGATCGTCATCGAGGTGTTCATCTGGTCGAGCGGTATGCCGTCGAGCAGCGCGCGCATGTCGCCGATATGGCTGATCGGCACGCCGACCTTGCCTACCTCGCCGGCCGCCAGCTCATGATCGCTGTCGTAGCCGGTCTGGGTTGGCAGATCGAAAGCGACCGACAGCCCAGTCTGGCCCTTGGCGAGGTTGCGCCGGTAAAGGGCGTTGGATTGTGCCGCCGTCGAATGGCCGGCATATGTGCGGAACAGCCAGGGCTTGTCACGCTGCGGTGCAGCGGCAGGATCGTTCGAGGGAGAGGACGTCATCGGCGCGTTTCCTTCGCAACTGCAGCATGCAGACTAGCGCAGTCGTTCGCATCCGCAACTACCCAGTTCATTTTCATCAGCACTGACAGTGCTCAAGCAATTGACGCAGCGCACTGAAGCGTGTTCAACGACCGCAACGCTCCCAAGAGAGCGATGGCAGAATTCAAGATCAGGAGCACCCATGACCAATCACGTCGAACACGACGGGCTTAAGATCGCGCGCGAACTGCACGACTTCGTCGTCAACGAAGTGCTTCCCGGCACAAATGTTGAGCCAGCCACCTTCTGGTCGGCTCTGTCGGCAATCGTCCACGACCTTTCACCGCGCAATCGCGAGCTGATTGCGAAGCGCGACGACCTGCAGGCCAAGCTCGACACCTGGCATCGCGCCAACCCAGGCTCTCCCGACCTTGCCGCCTATACGGCGTTCCTGCGTGAAATCGGTTATTTGTTGCCCGAAGGTCCGGATTTCTCGGTCACCACCGCCAATGTCGATCCGGAAATCTCGACGCTGGCCGGACCGCAGCTGGTCGTACCGGTGATGAACGCGCGTTACGCGCTCAATGCGGCCAACGCCCGCTGGGGCTCGCTGTACGATGCGCTGTACGGCTCCGACGCGATTGCGGAAGCCGACGGCGCTGAAAAGGGCACCAGCTACAATCCCAAGCGCGGCGAGAAGGTGGTCGCGTGGGCCCGCAATTTCCTCGATGAAAGCGCGCCGCTGGACGGCGCGAGCTGGCGCGATGCCAAGAGCTTCGCGGTCAGCAGTGGCAAGCTCGCCGTCACCTTGCTCGACGGCGGCACCACGAGCCTCAAGGATGCGGCCAAGTTCGCGGGCTATCTCGGAGACGCCGCCGCGCCGACGCGGTTCCTGCTGCGCAACAACGGCATCCACATCGAAGTCCTGATCGACGCCACATCGCCGATCGGCAAAACCGATCCGGCGCATATCTCCGATGTCTGGCTGGAATCGGCGCTCACCACTATCATGGACTGCGAGGATTCCGTCGCGGCCGTCGATGCCGAGGACAAGGTTGCGGTGTATCGCAACTGGCTCGGCCTGATGAAGGGCGACCTCACCGAGCAGGTGACCAAGGGCGGCAAGACCTTCACGCGCAAGCTCAACCC